>REDV01000067.1 GCA_007695365.1 Cryomorphaceae bacterium
CGGGTAATGGTACCGGCACACTCGTCGCCGTCAACGATGTCGCCACCGTGGGTGATGCTTACGATACCGCAGTTGTCAACAGCCGTAATAAGGCTGGTGTCGGGAGCAGGTACGTCATCAATACAGTCGTAGCTGGCATCGGGCGCACACTCGGTGATTACCGGAGCCTGATCGTCGAACACGAAGATGCTTTGTGAAGCCGTAGCGTTGTTGCCACAGTCATCGGTAGCACTCCAGGTGCGGATGATGGTGTAAGACTGAGGACACTCACCTTCTTCGATCATCTCGCTGAAGATCACATTCAACTCTTCGGTGCAGTTATCGGTAGCGGTTACTACAGCCGGCTCGGGAATGTTGTCGCAGCTTGCTTCGGTGTCCATTGGAACACCAGCCAATACAGGCGCAATAGAATCGTTAAACGCGATAATCTGTGAGTACTTGGCGATATTACCGCACTCGTCGATTGCATCGTAAATACGGGTAATAAAACCATCGCACTCGTTTCCATTCATGATGTCACCGGCGTGAACAATTTCAACAGGTCCGTCGCAGTTGTCTTCTGCTTCGAGGAGTGCAGTATCCGGAGCGGGAACATCACTGAAGCAAGAAAGGAAGAGGTCATCAGGCACCATAGTAAACTCGGGCGCAATGGTGTCTTCTACCAATATCACTTGCTCAATGGTGGTGCTGTTTCCACAGTTGTCAGTAGCAGTCCAGATGCGGGTAATCTCGTAAGAGCACAAATCTGTGAACTGAGGTCCTTCCTGTCCGTCGAGGAAGATGTTACCCCAACCAGCTACGTTGTTTCCATCGTAGAAACCGCTGAAGTAGAAGCGGGTGTACATACCCCACTCAGTGTTGCGATTGTTGGCTACGTCTCCAAGCTGGAAGCCATTACCTACTGGCAGATCGGCCTGGGTAAGGTTCAGGAAGAATCCTTCGTAGTCAAGTACTCCAATCAGCTTGCTCAACCCGGGGTTGATGGTGTAGTAGCTCCAGTCGTTGTATTCATTGGTAACAAGGTTGTTGTCATCAATGTAGATGCCACCATCTTCGTTCCACTCATCCCATGCTTTTCCATTCTGGAGCCAGAGATCAACTTCCCAACCTTTTTGGTTGTAGGTTGTGCTGATTACCGTTCCTTGCAGTCGGGCATTTCCATCAGAATACTGAATGATAGATGCTCCATCCTGGAACTGGTACTTGTCATTTCCTGGCAGGAAGGTGGCCAGACGCAGTGCAAAGTCATCACCTACAGCAGTGGTAACGCTTGAGATGCTTTGAGCACTGGTAAGTTCGGTGAATGAAATAGTCACCTCGTCTGCACAATTGTCGGTAGCAGTGAGCTCTTCTGGCTCGGGCACATCATCCGGACATTGAACCACCAGATTATCAGGAACAGAATCAAACTCGGGAGCAGTGGTGTCAACGATGGTAATTACCTGAGTGTGCGACACAGTGTTTTCGCAAGTGTCGGTAGCGGTCCATGTACGCAAGATGGTGTATGCCTCGGGGCAAGCACCTTCCTCAGTGGTTTCACTGAATTCTACAATAACATCAGCATCACAATTGTCGGTAGCGGTTACCATTGCAGGTGCAGGGATTTCTTCGCTGCACTCAATGGTTGTATCAGCCGGCAGGTTGTGAAGGGTAGGAGCAACGGTATCAACCAGGGTAATGAACTGCTCAAACACTGTTTGATTTCCACACTGGTCGGTTGCAGTCCATACACGCTGAATCACACCGGGGCATCCACCTGAGAAGAAGGTCTCTTCAAAATCGATATCCACCTCGCTGCAATTATCTTCAGCCTCCAAATCTGCAGGATCGGGCACGTTTGCACAGTCAACTGAGATTTGCATTGCTGGCGGATTGATAAATACCGGTGCTACATCGTCGTTGTAAGTAATGGTTTGCACGCACTCAGTGCTGTTACCACACTCGTCAGTTGCAACGTATGTGCGAATGATTGTTCCTTCACAATCATCACCGTCCCATTCATCACCTGCGTGTGTAATGGTTACCTCACCACAGTTGTCAGTTGCTGTTACCAGAGAGATGTCGGCAGCAGGAACATCATCAATACAGCTGTACTCTGCATCGGCAGGGCACTCGGTAACTTCAGGGGCGGTTTCGTCAACGATTGTAATAACCTGAGAAGCTGCAGTAGTATTTCCGCATTCGTCAGTGGCCATCCAGGTACGGGTGATGACAGATGCCTGTGGGCACTCTTCATCCTGCTCAACCGTTTCGTTGAACATGACAGCCATTGCAGCAGTACAGTTGTCTGAAGCAACTACATCAGCAGGAGCAGGAATTTCTTCTTCACATGAGAGCGTGATATCTGCAGGTACACCGGCCAATACGGGTGCAACTGTATCTGCAACAATGATGGTTTGAATGTATTTGGCAAGATTACCGCAAACATCTACTGCATCAAACGTGCGATTGATTACTCCGTTGCATTCGTCACCTTGAATGAAGATATCTCCTGCAAAGGTGATTTCTACGGGACCACCACAGTTGTCCTCGGCGGCGAGCTCAGAAAGATCAGGAGCAGGAATGTCAGCAAAACACTCGAAGAAGAGGTCATCAGGAGTTTCAGTAAACTCAGGAGCTGTAGTGTCTTCAACGGTGATGGTTTGGTTTACGATGTTCACGTTTCCGCAGTCATCGGCGGCAATGTAGAAGCGCTCAATTTCGTAAACGCAAAGGAATTCTGTTTCAGGGTTATCTTCACACTCCTTGTCAACATTGATGTCACCGTGACCGGAAACACTGTTTCCATTCAGCACACCCTCATAGTGGAACCAGCCGGCAAGACCGTTATTAGAGTTTTTGCCGTTGGCAGCAATACCGCACTGGAATCCGAAGAAATAGTTGGCAGGCATGTGGCTCAACTGGAGGAATGAACCTGCAAATTCACCGGCGCCAATCAGGAATGAGTTGTTGTTGTCAAGCTCGTAGTAGTCCCAGTCCAGGTAATTGTCTTCTGCGAGCATGAGGTCATCTTTGTAGCTTCTGCCAAGCTCGCTCCAGTCATTCCAGTCGCGCTTGTTCTCGAGTCGCATGAAAACTTCCCACTGTTGGTTGGGGTTATTGATCGCAGTGACTGTACCGGTAATGATCGCAGAACCGTCAGCATACACTTCCATGGTACCCACTCCTGGTTCAAATACGTAGTAGTCGGTTGCACCAGGAAGGTTAAAGAGAACAATGCTCCAGTCAACACCTGGGCCAACCGCGGTGGTAAGTTCGCAGGTTTCGTCACCAGGGAAAATGGGAGTTTCGAAGTACCATGCGCTCACGTCGGCGGTACAGTTGTCAATTGCAGGAATTTCTACAAAAGGAGGAACGTCTTCTTCACACTCGACAGCTATGTCTTCGATGTCTTCTATGAACTGAGGAGCTTCGGTGTCGTTGTATTCAAACACCTGCGTGCAGGTATATTCGTTTTGACACTGGTCGAATGCAACGTAAGTGCGCGTTACAGTACCTGTACACTCGTCGCCATCAACCACGTCACCTTCCCATGAAACCACAACATCACCGCAGAGACCGGAAGTATCAACAGCATCGGTATTGGGTTCAGGTACGTCAGTTGAACATTGCACTGTTTCACCTTCCGCACAAACAATGGCTGCGTTGGGATCGTTGCTGGCAATGATGTTTTGTACACAGCTCAACCCTTCAACTGTGCTGCCGTCAGGAGCAACGATAAACCAGGTGCGGTTGATTTCGGTAACGGGGCAAGTAGAAACAACCTCATCGGTGTAGTCTGCTGAATATATTCCTTCTGGATCACCCGTGATGGTAGCATTACCTGTAACTTCGGGGTCGGTTCCTTGCTGACAGAAGACGGAAGCATCTTCGGGGCATTCAATGTCAACACATACGTTTACTTCCACCCAAACAGGGTTGGTCATTTCATAACATCCTTCCTCGGCATCAGCATCAATGTCTGCGATATTACCATCTACTTCGAGGCCGGTGATTTCACCAGCGTAAGAGATGCCGTAGATGGCATACAATGCCGGGTCGTATCCTTCAAAGTCAAAATTTCCGCTTTGGTTAATCTCGAGGATGTCGCCATCAGCGTTGGTAAGTACAAAGTCGTAAAATTCACTCGGAGTAACTGCACTTGTCAATACCTGCACGGTTTTGTCGGCGTCGGTATTACAGATCTCCACATTGTTTCCGGTAAGTGAAGGAGAGGTAAGGTTACCTGCCTGGCAGAAGAAAATGGAGAAGCTGCTTCCTTTGATGAAGACGCCGGAGTCGTATATCGCATCGGTAACGTCAGCGATAGCAAAACGGAAGGTGTAGGTAGAGTCGGGAACTACAGCAACATTAGCAGTAAGAACAACTGTAAAGCCGTTGTAGGCAATGCTTGAGCCGTTGTTGTTGTTAACGTAGAACTCCGGGAAGAAAGGAGCACAAGCCTGACCGTTATCATTGATGTTGTTAATGGTAACAGGGTGACTGGTGCCTGGCACCAGCGCCACATTTGTGTTGGCGTACAATCCACCATCTGGATTGGGGCCATTCACAAAAAACGCAAACACATCGTTAAAGCTTGAGCAAACAAATTCGGGGTACTCTTCAGATCCGAAAACGTACTGAACCGAAATGTGATTGTCGGTAGGCACGAAGTCGAACTCCAGAATACAGGCGTCGTTGGTGCTCAGACCACCAACCAATGCAGCTAATGCAGCATCTCCGGATGTGTTGTGCGCTGTTGATGCGAAGAAACTGGCCGGATTGGCGACTTCAGTGGCTAAGCCGGTCGTTAGAAGTATGCCTTCGTCCAGGTTCAGGTTCGTAGCATCTCCGTTGCTAAACAGTCCTGCGCCATTAGGGCCGCAGGTAAGAGATACGTTGCTCACAGATACACCACTGCCTACAATGGAGCTGGCAAGTTGATGAGCATCTGATGAGCTGACAACATTGAGCTGCGCTGATGCCGGGCTGGCTATCAGGCAACACAACGCGATCATCATACTTGTAAAATGCGCGTAAAAGTTTTTCATGTTAGCGAAATTAAAGGGGGTTTCTGAATACAATAGGTTTGAGATGAATTACTCACCAATAGGGTTTTCTTCCAAACGTTCAGCGAAGTGCGCGTTCCAGGCAGCTACATCCCAGTTTGGTTTGTTGTTGCCTTTCACAACGAGAAGCACTTTGCCCTCAGAAGGCATGCCGCGAAGAAGAAAGTTTTCGCAACAACGAGCCTGAAAATACTGCGTCATTTCTGCCGGACTTTCAAAGCTCATATGCGAAACGTCGATGATGAAGTGGCCGTCTGGCTCATCGTTCGCGTTAAGTTCGATGAATCCTTCGGGGGTTAGATTGGCCAAACGCACGTCTTGTGCTGATAGTGTTCCGAAAAGCAAGAGCCCTACAAAAGTGAGCATGCTTGTTTTAATGAGGGTAAGTAGTTGTTGCTTCATAGCTATGTGTTTGATTTTACGTTTTGAAAAAGTTTCAATATTTCGACTTAGTGAAAATTGACCACGACAAAATTCTGATTTTCGTAGATGAATGTCAAGGGAATGATGTTAAAATGTAGTTTGTTGGTGTCAAGTGCCTGTTTATCAAATCAAAATAATGCAGTTCCATTTCCAGGGAAACCTGGAGCAACGGAAATGTGTTTGTGTCGGTATTATTGTAAAGTTCTCGTTATCAATTTTTTTAGAGATTACTCTGCCTAATGGCACTAAAAAAGGGTCGTTCATAAGTACGACCCTTTAACCTTCTCAAATCGAGATATAATGTCCCCGTAGGTTAGTCTCTGAAATAAATCTCTACCCTTCGGTTGAGTTGGCGTCCCTCTTCTGTGGCATTGGATGCCGCGGGCTGCTTTTTGCCCTTGCCGGCAATTTCAATTCTTTTTGCGGCAATGCCTTTTGACTCCAAATATTCTCTGGCGGCATTCGCCCGGTTTTTCGATAGCGGAAGGTTGTATTCCTGGCTACCGCGATCATCACAGTGGCCTACCAGACGTACATTCAAACCGGCATCTTTTTTAAGCTCTTCAACTACAACGTCGAGTACTTCCTTGCTTTTGGTGCGCAGAAAATATTTGTCGTAGTCAAAGTAGATGTTATCCAAAGCCTGATTATTTGCAATTTGGCTGCGAGGGTCAATAGGCTTCTGGTCTATTCCCACCACCTTAATGGTATCGTCTTCTTCGAAAACTCCATCATCACCAAGTTTGGGGTCAGCCGTGTCATCTTCTTCAGCAATCACAGCGTCGTCATCATCTTCTTCCTCTTCAACCACCAATCGGGTGCTGTATATGTTGGCAATGGTGTCGTTGCGGCTACTGCAAAAGAAGGCTGTTCCATCTTCGTAAAGAGAAAAGTAGGCATCAAAATCTCCGGAGTTCACTCCAGAGAGGTTTACCGGAACACTCCAATTGGTCCAGCCTTCATCTTGTCGGTCTGAGTAAAAGATGTCATATCCACCCATTCCGGCACGTCCGTCGGTAGCAAAGTAAAGTCGTTGTCTGTCGGGAGAGAGGTAGGGTGAAATTTCATCACCTGTTGTGTTGATTCTCTCACCCAGGTTAACAGGAACATTCCAGCTTCCCTGCTCATCCTTGAGTACAATGTAGAGGTCATTTTTTCCT
This sequence comes from Cryomorphaceae bacterium, assembly GCA_007695365.1. Classification (NCBI taxonomy): domain Bacteria; kingdom Pseudomonadati; phylum Bacteroidota; class Flavobacteriia; order Flavobacteriales; family Cryomorphaceae; species Cryomorphaceae bacterium. The sequence goes on from REDV01000067.1 coordinate 6,632, forward strand.
TTGGAGAAGTTATCCTGCATGGATATGAACATGATATCTTCTTCAGGAGTGACATAAAAGCTATAGAACTCATTTACCGGATTCACGCCAGGAACTTTTTCATTTACAGGTGTAGTCCATTTTCCTTCCTGATAGGTAGATTTCGACAAACCGATGCCAGTTTGGTTGCGGCGCTCATAAGTGTTCACCAGATAAATGGTGTTGCCGTCCTCGCTGATTCCGGCCACGGCATTGTTGCCTTTTGAGTTGAGCGGCCCGAGATCGTTGGAGGCATCGCTCCAGGTGCCATCATCGTTTTTTCGGCAATGCCAAATGTCGTGGCCACCTTTTACACCGCCTGTGTTATCAGGGTGAAAGGAGCGAACAAAGAACAGCACGGATCCGTCTTTCGACATCAAAGGCAAGCTTTCTTCGGCAGCACCGCTGTTTACCGCATCAGGCATTTTTTCGGGATTCTCGAATCGCGGCACCTGAGCTTCTACAGACATCAGGCTGAAGGTCCAAACAGCCATCAGGGAAACACAAAGTCGTAATAGGTTCATGAGCGGCACTGTTTTAGTTTTTAAAGAGCATTAGTCCGAGTACAATTTCGTGGCTACCACTGCTGAAGGTGTTCAGGCCGGATAGCGTGTAGTCGTATGAGTATCCAACACGCACAAGGTCAGCAATCGTAATTCCCAGCATGGCAACTACGGCATCTTCGTGACGGTAACCTACCCCAAGCCAGAATTTCTGCTGATAGTCAAGGCGCATGTTTACATCAAACGAGAGTGGGGCAGGCCCCTGGTATCGAAGCATGGTGCTTGGTGTTAGACCAAAGTTTTCGCCAAGCCCCAATCTGTAGCCCGCAACCACATAGTGGTGGTCTGCAAGTCTTGCATCGCTAAGTTCATTGCCTCCAAAGGCAATTTGATTTCTCATGAGCTGGTACAAACCATAGCCGATAAAAAATCTGTCGCTGTAGAACATGGCACCGAGATTCAGGTCAAACATATTGGCTTGCTCTCCCTGGCCCACAAAGCGGTTAAATGTGTCGTCATTGGCATCTTGCAGAGTGATGCGGTTCAAGTCGAACTGCATTCCTGTCCAGCCCAAAGATGCACCCAGGGAGAAGTTGTACTTCTTACCTACAGGAATATGCAAGGCGTACCCCAAATTGATAAATGTTCGTTGAAACGGACCGTATTCATCTACCATTGCAATACCACCTAAAGCGTGCTTCAGCTTTCGTTTTCCGGTTTCGGCCGGTGCAGCGTACAAGTCAGGTCGGCTGATGGGGATAGATAATGAAGGGCCGGTATCTTTATCCTGCTTACCCAACACACCTGTTGCGCTGAGGTAGTAGGTTTTAGGCGCATCATCTATTCCAACCCATTGCTGTCTTGTGCTCAGGTTGATGTCGAGATAGTCATTCATACCCGCAGCAGCCGGATTCACAACATACATATTGTGCATATACTGACTGTACTGTGGCAGTTGCTGGCTGTATGCAACTGAAGCTATGAACACCAGGGCTAAAGAGCTTAGATATCTTTTCATGGCTGTGTTTGTCTCTCAGTTTATCGGATGATGGTTACGGTACCAACTTTGGGTTCGGACCCGTCTTTGAAATCAATTACGTAGTAGTATGCCGCAACCGGAAGTGGTTGGTTGTTGTAGGTTCCATCCCAGGGGTCGTTGTATCCTACGGATTCAAAGATTTTGTTACCCCAGCGGTTGTAGATCATCACTTCGGTAATGGGAGTTACACCGGGGATGTTCCAAACATCGTTGGTGCCGTCGTTATCGGGGGTAAATCCACTTGGAATCTCGAAGAACACGGTTACGGTAACCTGATCTTCGTAACGGCATCCGTTTTCGCTGGTGTAGGTTACCGTGTAGGTAGTGGTAACAGTTGGTGATGCAACAGGGTTGGGGCAGTCGGTACAGCTCAAGCCTGTGGCGGGTGACCACTCGTAGGTGCCTCCTTCGGGAGTTCCCGTGGCTTCAAGGTCTGCCGATTCACCTGGTCCGATGGTTACATTCGGGCCAGCATTTACGCCACCTTCAGACTCCACGATGATGGTCACAAAGTCAGTGGTAGAGGGGCAAATATCTCCACCGATTACTGTCCAGCTCAACACGAGTTCACCGGGCTCAATGTTCGAAACTGTTGCGTTCGGATCGCTGGGGTCGGAAATATCTGCTGAGCCACTCACGATCTCCCAAAAACCTACTCCCTCGCCGGGGTTATTAGCTTCCAGGGTTGTTTCGTTGCCGTCGCAAAGCAGTTGGTCAGGTCCGGCATCTGCCGCGTCGGGGTCTTCTTCAACCGTCACGGTAAAGGTGCAGGTGCTGACGTTACCCGATGCATCCACGGCCTCATAAGTAACGGTAGTGGTGCCGATAGGGAAGGTAGCCCCCGGGCCGGGACCCTCGGTTTGGGTAAGGCTTGTTACCTCACAGTTATCAGTGGCACTGATGTCCCAGTCAACCTCAGGCTCACAGGTTTCGATGTTTCCTGGACAAGCAATAACAGGTGCTTCTTCGTCTGTTACAGTAACTACAAAGCTGCAAGAGGCCGTATTTCCGGAATTGTCGGTTACCGTCCATGTTACGGTAGTGCTTCCTACCGGGAAAGTGGCACCACTCTCAAAGCCTGAAGTAAGCGACAGTGTAAAGTCACAGTTGTCATCGCCAACAGGTGGTTCGTAGTTAACTACTGCACCACAAACGCCCTCGTCATTGGATAAGGTAATATCAGAGGGGCAGTCAGAAATGGTTGGGTCTATTTCATCAATGATGGTGATGGTAAAGCTACAGGTTGCGGTGTTGCCTGAGGCATCCACGGCTTCGTAGGTAATGGTGTGCACCCCGATATCGAAGGTGCTTCCTGAAGGCTCACCTTCAATCAAGTTGATTTCAACCACTTCGCAGTTGTCTGTTGCCGTGGGCAGGTCGTAGTTAACTTCAAACTCGCATTCGTCTTCGGTAGCGGTTATGGTAATGTTCTCGGGACAAGTTATCACCGGATCTTCTTCGTCAACTACAGTGATTACAAAACTGCAGGTAGCAGTATTGCCCAGGGTATTTATGGCGGTATAGGTGATGGTTGTGGTACCGAGCGGGAAGAATGCTCCGGGTTCCAGACCTGCATTCAGCTCGAGTGTTACATCGCCTCCACAGGCATCTTCAGCCACGGGTAGCGGGTAGTCCACAAAGGCGCCACAAGTGTCAGCATCATTGGAGACAACGATGTCGCCGGGGCAAGTGATGGATGGGTCACTTTCGCCAATGACTGTTACGGTAAACTCACAGATAGTAACGTTTCCACTCTCATCAGTTACTTGATAAACGATGGTGGTAACTCCCACAACAAATTCGCTTCCAGAGGCTGGTCCTGAAATCAGTTCAATGGTTAAATTGTCGTCGCAGTTGTCTGTTGCTGTGGGTTCAGGGTAGTTTACAATTGCTGTGCAGTCTTCGTTATTAGCGTCCACAACAATATCATTGGGGCATTCAACCACCGGGGCAATGGTATCCAGTACGGTGATGGTGAAGCTACACTCAGCGGTGTTTCCGCTCAGATCTGTAACCGTCCACGTTTCGGTATTGGTTCCCACCGGGAAGAAACCTCCGGGGCCCACTCCGCTAGTCAGTGTTGTTACTGCTCCGGGGCAATTGTCCTCACCCACAGGCGCTTCGTAATCAACGTTGGTTCCACATGCTGTAGGGTCTGCGTAAGCAATTATATCCTCAGGACATTCAATAGTAGGAGGCACGGTTTCTACCACAGTAATGGTGAAACTGCAGGTAGCGGTATTGCCGGAGGCATCTTCAGCTTCAATCACAATGGTGTGCTCACCGGCTGGAACTGTGGTTCCGGGAGCCGGACCTGAAATAAGTTCTACAGTTACCCCCGGGCAATTGTCTTCGGCAGTTGGGAACTCGTAATTGAGGTCCGTGGTGCAGTCGCCTTCGGGTAGAATGATGGTTTCATCACCCGGACAGTCCGCAAAAGTGGGGTCTTCGGTGTCATTCACGATAATGTTGAAATCGCAGAAATTCTGATTGCCTGCCTGATCCGTGAATGACCACACAACAGTTGTGGAACCTACCGGGAATGTAGAGCCCGGTGCAGGGCCTGAAACCTGCTCTACAATGATGTCGTTGTTGTCGCAGTTATCAGTGGCAGTTGGTGCGGGGTAATCTACAACTGCAGAGCAGAGGCCTGGGTCGTTGTCGGTTACGATGTCTCCACAATTCGGTTGTGGGGGTTCAACGTCGTTTACTGTGACGTTAAATGTACAAGTGGCTGTATTTCCGGCAGCGTCTTCAATTTGATACACTACGCCTGTTGTTCCCACCGGGAAGAATCCGCCAGGGCCGATGTCTGTTAGAAGGGATATGGTGAAATCATCACAGTTGTCCGATCCAGTTGGCATGGGAAAGTTCACATTGGCACCACATTCGCCGGGGTCGTTATCTGCAACGATGTCGTCGGGGCAGGTGATTTCAGGGGCGATGTCATCAACCACAGTCACGGTAAAGCCGCACTGGGCAGTGTTGCCACTGGCATCCATAACCTCAAAGGCAACAGTGGTAGTTCCAACCGGGAAAAATGAGCCGGGAGGCAAGCCATCAATAATTGTTGTGATTGCTCCGGGGCAATTGTCGGTTCCGAATGGCGGATCGTACATCACAACAGCCCCACATTCATCCGGGTCAACACTTACAACGATGTTTTCCGGGCAAACTATTTCGGGTGGAATGATTTCCAATACGGTTATATTGAATGAACAAGTGGCTGTATTTCCGGCTGCGTCGGTTACCTGAAATTCCTGTACTGTGGTGCCGGTAGGGAAGATATCTCCGGATGCCAAACCTTCAGTTTGAAATACAGGTCCTACGCCCGGGCAGTTGTCGGTGGCTACGGGAAGGTCAAAAACGACGTTGGTAAAGCATTCTCCTTCTTCAAGTTCAATGACAATATCTTCAGGGCATTCGAGTGCCGGTGGCTCAACATCTTCCACGATGATATCGAATGCGCAGATAATTTCATTGCCGCTACCATCAATAATTTGGTATTCGATGGTAGTGTTTCCCAGCGGAAACTCCGACCCCGAAGGCAAACCTCCTATTTGCTCAATACTGGCAACAGGACATTCGCTTTCAATTTGAGGCTCTTCGAACTCTACTACGGCCGAACAGAAGCCTTCATCTGTTCCAACGGTTATATCTTCCGGACAGACTACCACCGGTGGCACGGTGTCAACCACTATAATGGAAAAAGAGCAACTATCGCTGTTTCCAAGGGTGTCGGTTACCAACCAGGTTTCAATGGTGGTTCCGATGGGGAAAGAGGAGCCTGAGCCAAGACCGGCTATCTGAACAATTTCTACGGTGCTGCATTCGCTGCTTCCCACAGGCGGGTCGTAATTTACAACGGCTTCGCAGGTCGCTGGGTCGGCATTGACTGTTATGTCATCCGGGCAATCAATCATCAGGTTGCCATTGGCAATAACGTTGATGGTGTCAGAGTCAATCTCACAGTCGCCATTGAATATGGTGTACACAAATTGGTTGAGACCATTGCTCAGGTTGGTTACCTCAGTTGTGGCGCTGTCGGGGAATTGAATGACTCCGTTTCCGGTAAGCACGGACCATTGACCAACGCCAAAGCCCGGGGTGGTTGCTGAAATGGTGGTGAAATTTTCACAGATGTTTTGATCGGGTCCTGTTTCTGCTTTTTGGGGAGGGTCACCTTCAGTGATAATCAAGGTGTATTCGCCGTCGTTAAAATTAAAAAAGCCTTCTACGGTGATGTAGTAGGTTCCGGCGGGCAGATACGCGCTAACTTCGGATTGTGCACCGCAAATATCATCATTCTCAACGATCAACCCGCTGCAGCAGTCTGTGCTAAGATATATCCATGTATCCCAAAAAGTAGAGTCGCAGGTGGAGAAGGTGTAAAAACCATCACAAAGAACAATTACCTCGATGGTCTGGTCGTCAGATGGTCGGAAGTTACAGTCGTTTCCGGCGCCGTTGGTGTTCCCTGTAATGGTTACCGGTGCAAACACCGTAAAATCAGGATTACATCCCGGAGCGTCTGCTGAGATGTTGCTCGACCAGGTTCCTGAAAATTCATTGAGACAATTGGTGTTGATTTCTTCTATGTTCACCGAGGCACTGCTAGGGTCGCCATCCACAGTAAGGGTAAAACTGAAACACGGACCGAACTCGCCATCGTCAGTAACCCAGAATTGACCGGGAAGACCGTCGAAAGAGTAAGTAATGGTACCGCCCGCAATATTGGCAATGGCGGCTCCGCCTGTGTATGGGTTAATGATTTCAGGAGCTGAGGTTTCCAGGATGTTCAGGCCGCCACTCATAAAAATGACTGGGCCGTTTTCCGATCCTCGTTCACCTACACACATCAGCACATCAAAGCTGAAAGTGCCGTCTCCGTTGTCAACCAGATTGTTCGCAGTGACGCTCGGTGAAAAGTCACATGCGAGCACAGGTACTGTGAATCCGAGCAGCAACAGCAACCCGAGAGAAACTTTAGTAATGGTTCGCTTCATGGCAAATGGTCGTTCGATTTTGCGAGCCAAATATATCGTTTATACCCGAATGACTACAATTGGTAGGTGCTTTTTTTTCGTTGGTCGTATCGGGTTGATTGGCTGTATCCAACATGTTAAAAAGCGCCAATTTGGTTCGACTGCGAATTGTTCAGCTTGACTTGAGTCGCCCAAAAGTCTTCGGGTTTTTCGGGTGCAGGTATCATCTCTCAGGGCGAATGTCCTCACCACATCGAAAACAAAAGGCAGCGTCCTTTTTATGCCCGGTTGTTTTGCATGCAGGGCATACAAAAAGCCGCAAATCAGAAACGTCTATATCCTTAGCCTTGAGTTTTCGTCTGGTTACTTCAGACGACACAATCCCTGTGGGCACAGCTATGATTCCGTAACCCAGTATCATCACAATCACGGCAAGTGTTTGCCCTAAGGGTGTGATAGGGGTAATGTCGCCATAACCAACCGTGGTTAACGTAACAATGGCCCAGTAGATACTTCGTGGTATGCTGTTAAAGCCTGAGGCAGCACCTTCAACCAAGTACATGATGGTGCCAAAAATGGATACGATACTCAACACCGCAAAGATGAAAACCAGAATTTTCACTCCGCTTCCTCTTAACGCAAATATCATCTCCCTGCTCTCGCGGGTAAACCGGTCCAGCTTGAGTATCCTGAAAACACGCAACAAGCGCATAACCCGGATAATCATCAGACTCCGGGCGAATGGGAAAACCAAACTGATAAAAGTGGGCAGAATGGCGAGTAAATCGATTACTCCGTAAAAGCTCCTGATGTATCGCAGTTTGTCATTGGCGCAGTATATCCGCAAAGCATATTCTGCCGAGAAAAGCACGGTGATAATCCACTCAAGAACCAGAAACAAGGTTTCGTTTCCTTCGCGAATAAAGTCAACACTCTCAAGAATAACGAGGAGAACGCTGAAGAGTATGACCCAAAGCAAAATCACGTCGAATCGCTTGCCAGCCGGGGTGTCCGACCTGAAAATGATTATGTACAAGCGCTCCTTGTCGAAGAAGCTTGCAGGGGTCACGGGTTGGTTGTTCATCGATACAAATGTAGCAGACAAATGATAAGCTCCTTATCTTGTATCTATGCCTTTTTAAAACCACCGCCCGTAATACCTTTGTCCCATGCAGCTTCAACACGCCATAGATTACCAACCGGGGCAGGGGCCTCAAAACGCACAGGCCGCGCTTAAATTACTCGAAAGCGGAGCCAGTATTCCTTTTATCGCCCGCTACCGAAAGGATGAATGCGGAGGGCTTGATGAGGTTCAACTGCAACAACTCGAAAAATGGAAGCAAGGCTTTGATGCTCTTCAAAATCGCAGACAGGCAATGCTCAAAAGTTTGGAAGAGCGTAATTTGATAACGGAAAAACTTAGAGAAGAGCTGTTGGCTGCCAATACTTTAACAGCCCTCGAAGACCTTTATCTTCCCTTCAAGTCACAGCGTGTAACACGGGCAGATCAGGCGCGAAAAGCCGGCCTTGAGCCCCTGGCCAAAATGATGATGGCCGGGCAGGACGGCAATCCTGAAGACATGGCCCGACGTTTCGTGAAGGGACCAGTTAAAAATACGGAAGATGCCATTTCAGGAGCAATGGATATTGTAGCGTCGTGGGTGAATGAACACCTTGCGCTCAGAAACAAACTGCGGCGTGTGTTTCAGAACGAGGCTTTGGTAAAGGCAGAAGTTATGAAGGGCAAGGAAGAAGAAGCCGAGGTTTATCGCGACTATTTTAACTTCGAAGAACCGGCCCGAAAAATAAAGGCTCACCGCATACTGGCCGTGTTCCGCGGCGAAAACGAAGGCCTGTTAAAGCTTTCAATTGCACCCGACAGATCGCGCTGTTTGTCGCTTATTGAATCACAGTTTGTGCGTGGTGAAGGCGCAGGTGCACAACACATAAAAAAGGCCTGTGCCGATGCCTACTCACGACTCTTGCGGCCGTCGCTGCAAAACGACCTTAAGCAGGAACTTCGCGAAAGGGCAGAGGAAGAGGCCACCCGGATTTTTGTGAACAATTTGCGCCAACTTCTGATGGCTCCTCCACTGGGAGCCAAAAGGGTGATAGCCATTGACCCGGGATTTAAATCGGGTTGTAAAGTGGTGTGTCTGGATGAACAAGGACAATTGCTGGCGCATGATACCATCTATCCTCATCCACCACAGCGAAAAACCAATGCTGCCCGCAATGCCCTTCAAACCCTGGTGCGGGCGCACAACATAGAGGTTGTCGCCATCGGAAATGGAACGGCGGGTCGCGAAACAGAAATGTTTATAAAAGGCACGCCGTTTAAATCAGACCTCGATGTGTACATGGTAAACGAAGATGGGGCATCCGTTTATTCAGCATCATCGGTGGGTAGGGCAGAGTTCCCAAAGCATGATGTTACTGTGCGGGGAGCCGTATCCATTGGACGCCGGCTGATGGACCCATTGGCTGAGCTTGTGAAGATTGATCCGCAGTCGCTTGGAGTAGGGCAGTATCAGCACGATGTGGAAAAGAACCGTTTAAAACGCGCCTTGCAGCAGTGTGTGGAATCTGTTGTAAATGAGGTAGGAGTGGATATCAATACGGCAAGTCCGTATTTGCTGGCTTACGTAAGTGGATTGGGAAGTTCAACCGCTCAGTCCATCGTTGATTACCGCAGTGGGAACGGACCCTTCAAAAACCGAAAAGAACTGCTCTCAGTGCCCGGACTTGGAGCTAAAACCCATGAGCTTTGTGCAGGGTTTTTACGCATTCAGGATGGAGATGAGCCACTGGATAACACCGCGGTACACCCCGAATCGTATGCCCTGGTGAAGGCCATAGCCAAGAATCTCGGCGTAGATCACTCAAACCTGATTCGAAATACGGAACTCATTCAAAAAGTTGATCGCGATAAATGGCTTAAAAAGGGGGTGGGAAGTTTTACGCTCAATGATGTACTGGCCGAGCTGGAAAAACCCTCTCGCGACCCGCGCCGCAGGGCCTATATGGTTGAGTTTGACAAACGCATCAGCAGCCCATCCGATTTGGTAGAAGGGAGCGAAATGTGGGGCGTTGTGACCAATATTACCAGTTTTGGAGCCTTTGTGGATGTGGGTGTTAAGCAAGATGGTTTGGTGCACATATCCGAACTGGCAGACCGTTTTATCTCCGACCCCTTTCAAGTGGTTCAAATCAACCAACCGGTTCGGGTGAAGGTGCTTTCTGTGGATGTGCCAAGAAAGCGTATTGCACTCAGCATGAAACAGGCTACCCTACGCACTCGCGATAATCAGGGTTGAACGGCTTTAACTCTCGGGTTCATAACGCGGAACCAGGCGGGAGGCAGAAGCGTGAGCAACATCATACCCGGATAGCCGGTGGGCATCTGCGGACTGTCGTCGTGGTGCATGAGAATCTGGTATTTCCGGCTGGCCTTGTAGTGATGGTCTGAGTGGCGCGAAAGCTCAAAGAGAATAAGCCGCCCCAGCATGTGGTCGCTGTTCCACGAATGTTTGGGAAGCACACGCTCGTACCTACCCGGTGCAACTTCCTTGCGGAGTAATCCGTAATGCTCAATGTAGTTGATGATTGCCAGCAGCAAAATACCCATCAGCGCGGCGGCGGCAAAGGCACCGAGAGCCTTCCAACCAAAAACGACGGCAATCACCACGAGAAGAATTGCCTGCAAAGATTGAAACCACAACATGTCATTCTTAGCCGAGAAGAATGAATCTCCTCTTTTGCGCAGTTCATCAAGTTGAATACGCCACGCGTGAACATAACCGGAGACTACCGTGCGCCACCAGAATGCGTAAATACTTTCGTTGAACCATGCGGTTTCCGGATCAATAGGGGTGGAGACATAACGGTGATGGCCCCGGTTGTGCTGCACGTAGAAATGCGCATTGAGTGAGGTCATCAGCAGCAGATTCGCCACAATGCGGTGGGCGCGCTCCTTGCGGTGACCCAGTTCGTGGGCCACGTTGATTCCAAAAGCGCCACAAAAAGTTCCCATGGCCAGAATGGCGCCAATCAGCTCGAAGGTCTGCAATGGCTCAAACGCAACGAGAAAAAGAAACCTTATCAACAGCAAAAAGTGAAAGGGAACGATGAGGTAAATCATCACATCAAAAAGCCAGTGGTCTTTGAAACGCTCCTCTTCTTCGTCGCTGATGTTTTCCGGGTCGGGCGGAAAGAGCAGTTCCATCGCAGGGATCACTCCAAATGCCAGAATGACTGTGCTGTAAAGCCACCAACCCTTCCATTCAAAAGACAGGAAGGCGACCAGCGGAAAAATCAACACTGTGAGGTAACGAAAAGCGCGTGTAACCATGTTCGATGCTATTACAGGCTAAAGTTACGCAATCGTTCCTGTGTCAGCAAGGCAGTAAAATGTGACAGGGAGAACTTACTCGTCAAATCCTGCCGGTGGATCAGGTATCGGACGCCAGTGAGTGATATCCTCAAAGTAGTGGTTGGATTGACCTTCGCCCACCCAGAAATGCCGTGCTGTATTTTTTTGCAGGGCCTTTTCTTCGGACAGAAAATCTTTCTGAAATTTCATGACGATGACCCGAATACGAAGCTTGTCTCCGGTTTTTCCGGGCAGGTACACCTCGTTGTTCGGAATAAACACCAATACCCTCTCACCATCGGACGGCAGGGCTTCTTTAACCGATATCCATTCTGAACCCATAACCTTTTGCTTAACTCCTTATTAGTGTTTCACAAGCTTCAGTACTCGGTTACCTGATTGCCCCGATACGCGAACAAAGTAAAGTCCGTGTGATAAACCGTTAAGATCGATTTGCGATTCGCCGGTGGTTCCGTGTACCTGCCATTGCATGATAGCCCTTCCGGTTCCATCCAGTAAGCTTACATTGAGTAGCTGTTCTACCGAAGCCCAGCGCAGCGTAGCCTCGTTGCGCGCCGGATTGGGAAATAGTACCAAATCAGACATCCAAAGTTCTTCCACAGCAAGTGGGTCTGATTCGGAATATATCGAAATATTGTTGATGTACAGGTTGTTGCCCCGTCTGTTTTCGGTCTGAAAGATGGGAATCACATATTCTCCACTCGCCACATCACTCAGGTCAATGACTTCTCTGCGCCATTGCTCTTCAATAGTCGGCACAAAATAGGGGGTGCTCACATCCCAGGTGCTCAGGGCTTCACCGCCCTTTTTGTACACTAGTACCGGCTCCGTTTCGTTGCATTCACTGGCTACATACACCCTGAGGGTATCGTAGGCCAGGGGTGGCGAATTTCGGAGCTGGTATGCAAGGTCAAAGGCCAGGAACAGGTTTTGAGTGCCAGCAGGAACAGCCACTTTGGGTCCCACAAAATCATCGAGCTGACTGGCACGCGGGGCGTATTCCGACAACTCAACACGCATACACACGGCCGAATCCAAAGAGACCGGCAAGGTAAATGGCTCCCAGGTTATTTCGTTGTCGGGGTTTTCGATGTGCCAGGTTGAGAGGTTGATGTTTTCTGTTTCAAATGTTTCCACGAAATCAATCTCTTCGGACGTTTTAATGGCAAAGCGCGCAAAAAGCTGGTTGTTCAGTACATCCTGCTCAATGAGCTCTTCAATTGGTTCTACACCGAAGAACATCTCAGTGTATCCGCTGGAAAGAGTGGTGTAGGCAGGAAGTGTCACATCTAACCAGGCGTTGGGAGCCAGGGTTTCGGTGTACTCAAAGCTTTGTTCTGTCTCACCCGGGATACCGTAATGAACTTCAAAACCGCTAATCGGTTGCGAACCGAAATTGCGCACCCGAATAATGGGTTCAATGGTGTTTTCGCAGGTGGCATTTACACTTGGCCAAACAATTTCCTGCAGCACCAAATCGTGGTCAGCAATGAAAGGGGGCTCGGGCACGTAACCCATTCCTGTGAGGTATTCAAAGGCGTCCACCAGGTTGATGATTCCCATACCGTAAGTATTGTCTTCGCCGGGTTCACCCAAATCAATGGCGCTGTAGTAGAGGGCTTCGAGGATGTCTTTGCCGGGCAGGTAAGGGAACGCTTCTTTCAGAAGCAGTACAGCACCTACCGCATGGGGGCAGGCCATGGATGTACCCGAAAGGCTCGCGTATTCGTTTTGTCCAACCGCCGAGCGCACGTTTTGTCCGGGTGCTACCACTTCGGGCTTAATCAGTATGGATCCTTCGCCTCCACATTGGCTCGGCCCTCTGCTCGAAAAGCCGCTGATGGGTAAACTGGCCACATTGCCGTTTACACTTCCCACTGTAAAGATGTTTACCTCGTTGGAGTTGATGTTGTGCGGAACGCTCATGGTCATCGGTTCGGGGCCGCTGTTTCCGGCAGAACTCACGTTGGCAATTCCGGCAGCTTCCACAGCCAGAAACATTTGGGTCATGTCCTCGTCGCAATAGGGCGATTCTTCCGAGGCAGAGCGACCCCATGAATTGTTGATGGCATGCGGAACATCATCACTGGTGTTGATATCGCCGTCCGGGTTAAGACTCCACTGGTAAGCAAGCAGGTAGGCGTGAAGGGGCTTTACCTGCGACTGGCTGTTGGCAACGGGGTCTGTGGCAATAAAGTAGGCGTTGAAAGCCAGTCCGATGGTGTCGTTCATGGCCGAATCCAGTCCGAGAACAGTGCCGGAGGTGTGTGTGCCGTGGCTACCGGATTTGTCTCCGGGAAACTCAAGGTCATAACCCAGCCAGCTTTCGGACAGAGGTACCCGATGTCCTTTCCACTGCTTTTTAAGGGCAGGGTGGTTGGGCCACACACCGGTATCAACGCTCATCATGGTGGTTCCGCGGCCGGTGTATCCCATTGCCCATAGAGCAGGCGCTCCTACCACGGTAAGTCCGGGTTCGCTGCTGTTTTGCGCTCTGGGCGTTGGTTCCGGTGCACGCACGGGCTCAATCAGCGCAAAGGGTGATTCATCGAGCAGAATGCCGCGCAGGTCGGGGTGATGCCGCAACGCTTCAATTCCTTCGGGTTTTAATTGCAGGGCCAGCATGTTCACGATAAAAATCTCAGGACCTGGCTGGTAAGCAATGTTGTTATCATCCAGAAATTGCAGCATATCGCGTTGACTGCGTTGGGCCAACTTCCGGGTTGTTTGAATGACCGCTTGTGGCCTTTCGTTTACAGGTGTCTGCAACGCATTGAAGGAGAGTTGAAGCGAATCAATGTTGGCCTGTTCGTGAAATGAAAGCAGAACCGGAATCCAATCGCGGTTTTCATTCATGACGCTTTCCAAACGCGGTTCAAGGGTTGCTTGTGAAAGGAGTGTGTAGTGGATGGCAATGAATAAAAGCGCGGATAGGTATCTCATGTTATTGATTTGTTTCGGGTGTTGCTTGTTGTTCAGGAAGAGGTTCCGGGCGTTCAAAATCCATTTCCATCCACTCTCTGCTGCGGAGCTTTCCGTTGCGTTTGTAGGTGGTGAAGTAGCCTACGGGATTCCCTTCTTCGTATTGTTGCTGAGTCATTAACTGCCCGCTCTTGTAATAGGTTTTCACCAGTCCGTGCAATTTGCCTTCGCGGTAGTTGATTTTTTCGTTTACCTCGCCATTGGTAAAGTAGATGATATGGGTTCCGTGCAGCACGCCGTTTTGAAAAACACGTTCCTGGTAGATTCGACCTTTTTCGTCGTAATCGGCAAAGCGACCGTGGGGCACTCCGTCTGAGTATTCTCCTTCGGCCAGCATGTGCCCGTTTTTGTAGTAGGTGATGTTTTTGCCGTCGAAAAAGCCGTGCTTAAACTGTTTCACGGAAAGCAATTCACCATTGCGATAGTACTCTTTCCACTCACCGTGTTTTTTGCCTTTGGCGTCGTAATAGCCTTCGGTTTTGAGTTGGCCGTTGGAAAACAACTCTTCAAAACGCTCTGTTTTCTCCTGGGCCATCAAAGCCTGGGGCAGGATCAGGAAAAGTGCACATGCCGCAAGGGTGGTGAACAGTTGTTTCATGTTAGCCGCAGCCAAAAATTCAGCAGCTTGTAATACAAACTGCCGGGTTGATTAAGTGAAGCTACGAAGATACGGGACTTTGGCGGAAAGAAAAAAGCTGTTACTTACCGATACAAAACCGCGAAAAGATATTCCCGAGCAGATCGTCGGTGGATATCTGCCCCGTAATCTCGCCCAGGTGGTGAAGCGCCTTGCGGATGTCGGTAGCGAGTAGGTCGCCCGAAATGCCCTGCTCCATAGCATGGGCGGCATCACTCAGGGCATTGGATGCATTTTTCAGGGCCTCGTAATGACGGGCGTTGGTTACCACGAGCGAGCCCGTGTCGTGCTGATCTGCAAACGCGCACAGGGCATCTTTGAGTTCATCGAGTTGTTGCTTCTCGCGCGCTGAGATGGAGATGACAGGGTAGGTTTCGTACATTTTTAACCCTTCGAGGTTCGGAGCAGCGCGGTCGGTTTTGTTCACAATTACAATGACCTGCTGGTTTCCGGCTTCGGTGGCACGGCGGATTTCATCCCACTCGTGCTGAAGTTGTTCTGTATCTCTCCGCACCGAATCAATCATGTAAAGTACTACAGACGCAGAAGCTATTTTTTCAAAAGTGCGCACAATGCCCAGCTTTTCTACGTGGTCGGTGGCTTCGCGAATGCCGGCGGTATCAATAAACCGAAACACCAGTCCGTTCATCTGAATTTCATCTTCTACGGTATCGCGGGTAGTACCCGGAATTTCAGATACGATGGCTCGCTCTTCGTTCAGCAAAGCATTGAGCAAAGTGGATTTACCCACATTCGGTTCGCCCACAATCGCTACCGGAATACCGTTTTTGATGACATTTCCCAGCGCAAAGGAATCCATCAGATTGCGAATGAGGGATTGAATTTCAGAGAGCAGCGCACTTAACTGCGAGCGGTCGGCAAATTCCACGTCTTCCTCGCTGAAATCCAGTTCAAGCTCAATCAGCGATGCAAAGTCAATCAGTTGTTCGCGCAAGCGGTTGATTTCAATGCTAAATCCTCCGCGCATCTGCTGCATGGCCAGTTTGTGCGCGCCTGCCGATTCGGAGGCTATCAGGTCGGCCACCGCTTCTGCCTGGCTCAGGTCCATTTTTCCGTTGAGGTAGGCCCGCAGGGTAAACTCGCCGGGCTCGGCCAAACGGGCACCGCTGTTTAACAAAACCTGCAAAATACGCTGCCTGATGTAGGGCGAACCGTGGCAGGAAAGCTCAACCGTGTCTTGACCGGTGTAAGATGCCGGAGCGCGAAAAAGGGTAAGAACGACGTCATCAATCAACTCATCTTCGTGCTGAAAAGTGCCGTAAAAAACGGCAGGAGCCGGTTTTGAGCTTAGTGCTTTGGAAAAGTGGGCTTGAACCACATCCACCGCCTTCGGGCCTGTCATACGGATAACGGCCAGCGCGCCTACGCCGGGTGGAGTAGAGAGGGCGCAGATGGTATCGTCGGGACTGTGTTGTTGCATCGCGGTAAAGTTAGCCAATGCACAAGAACCAGAGCATTGCACCGATTATGGTTTTGCCCGAAGGCATCAGGCTTAACAAACGATGTGAAAGCACATAAAATTTGGGTTGGATAAGACCTGTCAAAACCCTAATTTTGGCCGCCAAATAATGAAACGATGAGTGTACTCGTAAACAAGAATTCCAAGGTTATTGTGCAAGGCTTTACCGGAGGTGAAGGAACTTTTCACGCCGGACAGATGATAGAATACGGAACCAACGTAGTGGGGGGAGTTACCCCCGGAAAAGGAGGCCAGGAGCACCTGGGCCGCCCGGTTTTCAACACCGTTTCGGATGCCGTGAAAGCCACTGGAGCAGATGTTTCAATTCTTTTTGTGCCACCTGCATTTGCCGCCGATGCCATCATGGAGGCAGCCGACGCCGGAATCAAAGTAATTGTAACCATTACCGAGGGAATTCCTGTGAATGACATGGTAAAGGTAAAACGCTACATTGACGATAAAGACTGTACCATGATTGGCCCCAACTGCCCGGGCGTAATCACGGCCGGCGAAGCCAAGGTGGGCATTATGCCGGGCTTCGTATTCAAAGCCGGCAATGTGGGCATTGTTTCCAAGTCAGGAACATTAACCTACGAGGCAGCCGACCAGGTGGTAAAAGCTGGCATGGGTATTACCACAGCCATTGGTATTGGTGGAGACCCCATCATCGGAACCACCACGCTTGAGGCCATTCAGCTTTTTATGAACGACCCAGCTACTGAAGGTATCGTGATGATTGGCGAAATTGGTGGTGAGCTGGAAGCCCGTGCTGCAAAGTGGATCAAAGACAACGGAACCAAACCGGTGGTGGGTTTCATTGCCGGTGAAACGGCGCCGAAAGGCCGCACCATGGGCCACGCCGGAGCCATTGTGAGCGGTGAGCACGAGTCCGCTTCTGCCAAAAAGAAAATCATGCGCGAGTGCGGTATCCATGTAGTGGATTCTCCCGCTGAGATCGGCAAGAAAATGGCCGAAGTTCTTGGCGTAACGGCTTAATCAGAAAAACAGAAAATATGAATCCCGATGCCATGGTGTGTCGGGATTTTTTTGTGAAACCCTGCCAAATGAAAGGGCGCTTTCTTCGAGCGGATTCCGTAACTTTGGAATCCCGTATCGTTGCGGGGTTTGACAAATGAGTAACCCCAGGGCAACTCAATGCTGTGGGTGGTGATTCCAAAGGCTGAAGGAGGTTTTCCTCATGATGGATTTTAAGAGTTTGCACACAACCAACAGACTGCTGATGATTATCGCGGTGCCCGTGGTATTTTACATCCTGAAGTTGCTGTCTTTCATATTTGTGCCTCTACTTCTGGCTGTTTTCATATCACTGATATTTATGCCGATGGCAAGGGGTTTGGCGAGAAGAAACGTGCCTCATGTGCTCTCGCTCCTGTTGGTATTGATCATCATCACAGCCACCATTTTTGTGAGCATAAAAGTGGTTCAGCTTTCAGGACAGGAGATTGTGGCCGGCAAGAGCGAGTTCTACCAGAATCTCGATCAAAAGGTTGGTAGCTTTATTGTGCCATATGCACGCATGCTCGGTATCAGCGCAGATACCTATGACAGCGCCATCAAAAGTATCCTCACTGATCCGCGTGTAAGTGATACGCTGTACGATAACTTCGGAATAACCTTTGGCCTTGTGCGAAAAACTGTTACGCTCATTCTGCTCACGCTTTTCTTTCTGATACTGCTCCTTGCAGGTTCGCTGAATTTCAAGGATATCATGTCGGACACAATGTTCAAGAATTCCACCCGGAGCGTAAAAACCTTTATGAACATTGAGCGGAGCATCGTGAAGTTCCTCAAGGTGAAGTTCTTTATGAGCCTTGGTACCGGTGTGGGTTTCACTTTGATTTGCCTGTTTTTCGACATTAGCTTCCCGCTGTTTTGGGGCTTGCTCGCTTTTGCCATCAATTTTGTGCAGATGATCGGCTCAGTGATATCCACAGTGCTGGCGGCCGTTTTTGTTTTTATCGAGAAGGACATGCCCGGTACAGCCCTGGGGATATCATTGCTTTTTGTGGGAGTTCAGGTTGTTTTTGGTTCTATTCTGGAGCCGATCCTCATGGGTCGCAGTTTTTCCATCAACATCATTGCCGTGCTGATTATGCTGATGTTCTGGGGGTTTTTGTGGGGCATCCCCGGCCTGATTCTCGCCATTCCGATTACGGCGTTGCTGAAAATTATTTTCGAGCAATTCTCCAATACCAAAGTGCTCGCGAGATTGATGTCGTAGTCCCTTTCGATTAATATTGGGTGTGGAGTGAATTGAATTTCCACAAAATCAATGCAGTCACAAAAAAGTGCTTTACACCGGAACTTTTTTAGCGCTTATGCGTAATAAGAGAGGATTTGGTTAATAGATTGGTTAACATGATTGGTTAGAACAAGCGCGGCCCGACGAAAGTCGGGCCGCGCTTGTTGTATAAAGAAGTATTCAGCGTTTACTTAATCTGAATAATGAGGTAACTTGTGGTACTCCAGAACAATTCGGGGTTGGTGATGATGAGCTTGTAGTCTTTGTCTGTTTCTCCTTCAAATGTGTAGGCTTCCGATGGGTGAGGTGAAAGCAGTTCGGCCTTTTTAGAACTCAGGTTGATTTCTGTAACCTCACGCTTGTCAATGGTCACAAAGTCATCCCGATTAAAATCCTGACGCATTTTTTTGCCCGCAATCAGTCCCGCACGCTCGGCAATATCCAATTCTTTCAGCTCTTTAAAGGTGCCTATTACGTAGTACACCTCGTTGGTTGTAGTGGTGAGCTGGTCGAGATTGGTTTGCGTTTTTCGGATCTCCGCAGCCAATTCCTCGTTCATCTTATTGAGAATATCAATGGTGAAATTAGCGGCAACCAGGTTTTGCTTGAGATCTTCAATTTGTTTGTCCTTTTCTACAATTTGCCTTTCCAGCCCGTCAACAATGTTCTTGTAGCGCCCAACTTCGCCTTTGTAGTTGGAAACGGTTTTGTTGAGCTGGGCAATCTGTTCTTTGTTGGCCTGCAGCAGGGCGTTGATGTCCTGAATTTCGGCTTCAATGGCCGCGCGTTGATCGGTAGAGAGTTCAATGTTTTTACTTTCCAGCCGAATGGTTTCCTCACTTTCGCGAATCATGGCGAGATTGCGCGAAATGGTGGCAAAGCTTTCATCAAATGCCACCAGTACAGAGTCTTTGTTTGCCGACTCCATTTCGAGCCGCGTTTTTTCGTGTTCCAGTTGTTCTATGCGCTGCTCAAGCTCCTGAGTGTTGCAAGACGCCAATAGTGCCAGTAACAGGCCGAGGGAAAGTAGGTTTTTCATGGTTGTTCTGTTTGACGCAAAGTTAACAGAAGCACCCATGCCAAAAACAGTGGATTACGAACTTTATTCACCGCTATTGGTGAATGATGCAAGGCTTATTCTCAGGGTTGCACAGCACCGCGGACATTCCAGTTAATGCTGGCTCCGGTGCGATTCAGAAAGCGCGACCACACCTGGTCGCTTTCAGCCCACATCCAGTCGCCATGCCCGTGCGCAGGCCCCGGATCGCAGCCGATGTAGCGGCCCTCTGTGGCCACCTGAAAACGAATGGTAACCCACAAAGGGTTGTCCTCGATAGCAATATTGATGGTATCTGGAATGGAGACAAAATTCCAGTTGTTGCGGTTCAATTGCGTGATGTTGGAGGAATAGACCAAATCGTTGGGACTTTGGGTTCCACCTTTGTAAACACGGACTTGTGAGCTAAGCGGCTCGCTGGCAACGTAAAACTGTATACCGGCCAGTTTTCCGCCTTGAAGATTCTGCTGATCGGCAGGAGAGAAGCGGGCACCTTGCTCGTACAATCCGGGCTCCAGTACAGGTGCATCCACATTGTAAGTGTCGTGATGAAGTGCTTCCAGTCCGGAAGGCAGCGAAGGAGCGTAGTTTCTGACCTCCTCCTCCTCATCGTCGCGGTTACACGCAACAGTTACCAGTAATAAAAGGGGAAGAGCAAGCCATCGGAGTTGAAAGTGATTCATAACGGTAAATTTTGGTAAAAGTACGACCCTCAAATAACATGCCCTTTAGGGCCAATCCCAAAGCTAATTGTTTACTGACTCATGTCATTTTTTAGAGCGGCCATGAATCATACTTTTGTCATTCAATGAATGAATTATGCCTGGAAAAGTAGCCGTCATTTACGCCAGCAGACGAGGAGGAACCCGCCTTTTTGTTGAGCGCCTCCAACAAGAGCTGGGTGCTGCTCAATGTGAGCTGTACGACCTCAAAGAAAATCCCTCACCAGTCATTGATTCTTCGGCAATCCGTGTGGTAGGTGGTCCGGTGTATGCCGGAAACATGCTCGAAGAAGTAAAAAAGTATTGCGAAAGCCAGCAGCAGGCGCTTTTGCAAAGTCGCCTGGCACTCTTTATGTGCGGAATGAATGAGCCGGCATTTGCAGAGCAGCTTAAAAATGCGTTCCCGGAACCATTGCAGCAACACGCTTTTTGTGTGAAAGCAGTTGGAGGGGCTTTTGATTTTGATAAACTCAATTGGTTTGAGCGATTCCTGGTAAAACGAATTTCGGGCGTGCGAAAAAGTACGGCACACTACCTGGAAGACAATATTGGCGCACTGGTAGGCGCAGTAAAGGCCGAAATGACCCAACCCTGAACCATCATGAAGAAATCATTCTCCATTCTATTGCTGGCATTTTTCTGGGCTTTGACGGGCATTGCCCAGGATGCGGGCGAGATTATCCGCAAAATGGAAGATCGCATGCGCGGCGACGAAGTGTATATGGAGGTTACCATGGAAATTGTACGCCCCCGCTATACCCGCAGCATGAGCATGAAAAGCTGGGCCCTGGGCGAAGACTATTCGTTGATTCTTGTGACAGCACCGGCGCGCGATCGCGGTATTGCCTACCTCAAGCGCGACAAGGAAATCTGGAACTGGATGCCTTCCATTGACCGGCTCATTAAATTGCCACCTTCCATGATGTCGCAATCGTGGATGGGGAGCGATTTTACCAACGACGACCTCGTGCGCGAAAGCTCAACCATCACCGATTACGAACACAAACTGCTGGGGCAGGAAGAAACAGGTGGATACATGTGCTACAAAATTGAGATGATTCCCAAGCCTCACGCAGCGGTGGTTTGGGGCAAAGTATGGGTTTGGGTTTCCTCTGAACACTACTTTCAGCTACGTACTGAGCAATACGACGAACGTATGGAGTTGGTGAATACCATTGTTTTCAGTGATGTAAAAGACCTCGGCGGAAGGGATATTCCTGCACGCATGGAACTCACTCCGCACGATAAAAAAGGACATAAAACCGTGCTGGTTCAGGAATCGGCCGATTTTAGTCCGGGCCTCGACGTATCTTTCTTCTCCATTCAAAACCTGCAACGCGTACGATAATTCTATGTGTAAACCGGCAAATACCCATAGCGCATGTTCACCTTAATCGTTTTGGCATGGCGCAATCTTTGGCGCAACAAACGCCGCACATGGATCACCGTATTCTCGGTGGTTTTTGCGGTTTTCCTGGCTATTACACTCGAGTCGGTTGACAGGGGCTCGCAAGAGCAAATGGTGGAGAATGTGGTTGGTTTCTCAACCGGATACATCCGAATTCAGGATACGCTTTTCAAAGAAGAGCCCTCCATTGACAATACCATGTTTTACAGTGATGAACTGGAGAAGGCCCTGCTTGAGGAATTTCCGGCCATCGATTACCTCGTGCCTCGCATCGAAAGCCACGCACTGGCAGCAGGCGAAACCAAGTCGAGGGTGGTATTGCTTATGGGAATTGACCCCGGGCAGGAAACGCGCTTCAACGATGTGCGTCATCGCTTACGCGAGGGCAGTTATTTTGAAGAGGGTAGTGGCACTGCGCTCATTGGCCTGGGGCTGGCCCAAAATCTAGAGCTCGGTGTGGGCGACACACTCGTCATGCTCGGTCAGGGTTTTCACGGCATGACAGCTGCCGGAAAATGGCCCGTGGGCGGAATTATCCATCACCCGGTACCCGAACTCAACGAAATGATTGTGTACCTCACCATCGATGATGCACAGTGGTTCTTTATGGCCGACGATCGCCTTACTTCGCTGATGGTTACTCCGCGCAATCATTCGCGCCACAAGCAGCTTGCAGATGCCCTGGCGGCATCTTCACTACTCCATGACTACAGTGTATATACCTGGGAGGAATTGCAACCTGAACTGGTTCGTACCATTGCCTTCGACCAGGCGGGTACCAAAATATTTTTGCTCATCCTGTATGTGGTCATTGCTTTTGGAATATTCGGAACGGTGCTCACCATGACCCTTGAGCGCGAACGAGAATTCGGAATGCTCATAAGCCTCGGGCTTCACCGCTGGAAACTGGGATTGGTGGTCTTTGTAGAAACACTTATCATCAACGGAATGGGGGTGCTCATCGGAGCGCTTTTGTCGCTTCCGGTGATATTCTATTTCTATTTCAACCCCATTGGCCTCGGCGTAGAACTGGAGTCGCTCATGGCCGAGTACGGAATGGATGCGGTGCTGCCTTTCTCACTCGACCCACGCATTTTTACCGAGCAGGGCACCATGGTGTTTTTCATCAGTATGGTGATTGTGGCCTATCCGCTTAGCAGAATAATGACATTGAACATACTCGATGCTTCACGAAAATAAGACACCATGATACTGCGAATGGCATGGAGAAATATCTGGCGCAATAAGTTGCGGAGCATCACCATTATGATGGCCGTGGCGCTGGGACTTACGGCCGGAGTGTTTGCCTCGGCCATGATCAACGGAATGATGCAGTCCAGATTTCACGAGTTTATTGAAAACCAAATTTCCCACCTTCAGTTGCATCATCCCGATTTTGTGGGTCAGCAGGAAGTGTATCAGCACACCGGTGTGCCACGCGACCAACTCGACCGGGTACTGGAAAACCCAATGGTTCGCGCGGCTACTGTTCGCACAAAAGTACACAGCATGATTGCATCGGCCACCTATACGGGCGGAGTTGAGCTGATGGGAGTACTGCCTGAAAATGAAAAGCAAACCACCGGTTTTCACAACAATGTGGTGGAAGGAAATTACCTCGAAAAGCACGGTACCAATGAAATCCTGTTGGGGAGCGCCCTCGCCGAAAAAATGCGCGTGCAGGTGGGTTCCCGGGTGGTGCTCACGTTTCAGGATGTTGACCACAACATGGTCAGCGCGGCCTTCCTGGTTACCGGTCTGTATGAAACGGGCTACACCCGCTATGATGAGAGTTTTGCACTCGTTCACATGGATTATCTCAACAACCAGATTAATATTGGAAATTCGTTTCACGAGATGGCCCTTCTGCTCACCGATATTGATCACATCCCCGCCATGACAAAAGAATTGGAAGTGATGTTTCCCGGTTTGCACGTGCGCGCCTGGAACGAAGTGAGCCCGGAGATGAGCGTTCTGGTTGAAGCGGGCGATGTATTTGCCTACATTTTTCTTGTGATTATCCTGCTCGGACTCGCCTTTGGACTCCTCAATACCATGCTGATGGCCGTGTACGAGCGCACCCGCGAAATCGGTATGATGATGGCCATTGGCATGAACAAGCAGCGCATTTTTGCACTCATTCTTTTCGAAACCCTTGCGCTATCGTTGGTTGGAGGAGTATTCGGAATTGTGGGCTCCTGGGCTATTGTTTCGTGGGTGAGCAGGGTAGGAATTGACCTGTCTGCCTTTGACGATGTGATGAAAGAAATCGGCTTCTCGCCGGTAATTTACCCCGTACTGGAGACTGCTTTTTTCATCACGCTGATCTTGTTTGTGATGCTCACGGCTTTGATTGCTTCCATATACCCTTCACTGAGGGCCATGCGCCTCAATCCCGCTGAATCCGCCAAAAGATAGAATTGCTATGTCTGTAATCCGCACCCAAAACCTCACCCGCATCTACAACCCCGACGAAGTGCCGGTGTACGCTCTGAACGATGTTACCCTGAGCTTTGAGGAAAAAGAGTTCACCTGCGTGATTGGTCCATCGGGCTCGGGGAAATCCACCTTGCTCAATATGATTGGCGGGCTGGACAAACCCACATCGGGAGAGGTGTATGTGGACGAGCAGCGTATTGATAAAATGTCTGAAAACAAGTTGATTGACTTTAGGTTGCAGCACATAGGCTTTGTTTTTCAGTATTTCAACCTTATACCTGTACTTACAGCCTATGAAAATGCTGCTTTTATCATGCAGCTTCAGGGCAGACCCGAGTCTGAGATCCGCGAGCGTGTGACCACTTTGCTTGATGAGGTAGGCCTCTCCAAACGGATGGATTACCGCCCTGCACAGCTTTCGGGAGGTGAGCAGCAGCGTGTGGCTGTGGTGCGGGCCATGGCATCCAAACCCCGGTTTATTCTGGCCGATGAACCCACGGCCAACCTCGATTCCAAAGCAGCCTTTCGGTTGCTTGATATCATGGCACAACTCAATGATGAGGAGGGAATAACCTTTATTTTCTCTACCCACGATCAGCGGGTGATTGACCGCGTGCGACGCGTGGTTAAAATGGTGGATGGCAAAATTGACGAAGACGTTGTGCGGTGAGTTTGCGTTGCGTCACGTTGTGGGTAGCATGGCTGATATCAGGAGTACTCAGCGCTCAGACCTACCCGGAGGCTCCGAGGCTCGACGGTTATGTGAAGTACCTTCCGTCGTTGAGGCTCTCGAGCGACCTCGATGAGGTTTTCTTTGACCAGTTGGTGCACAACCGCATCAATTTCAACTGGCAAATTGCCGAACCCGTAAGAGTACACGCCGGGTTGCGTACGCGTGTGTTTCAGGGATACAATGTGCGAAATGTGCCGTTCTACCGATCATTTCTTGAGCAGGATTTTGGTGCCATTGATGCCTCATGGGTATTGTTTCAGGAAGGCTCGTGGATGATGCACACTACACCCGACCGGTTTTTTGTGGATATAGAGAAAGGCAAGTGGAGGGTTCGCGCTGGTCGGCAGCGTATTAACTGGGGTATTAACATGGTATCCAATCCCAACGACCTTTTTAATACCTACTCCTTTTTTGATTTCGACTACGAAGAACGTCCCGGTACCGACGCATTGCGGGTGCAGTACTTTGCGGGCTCACTGTCGAGGATTGAGGTAGCGGTTGCCCCCGGGCGAACTTTGAACGAATCCGTAGCGGCCATGCTCTACAGTGCCAACTTCAGCGGTTACGACCTTCAGGCTATTGCCGGGTACTTTCGCAACCGACTCGCACTGGGGGGCGGTTGGGCAGGAAACATTAAATCTGCAGGCTTCAAGGGCGAGGTAACTTTCTTTAGTGATCTTGAGCCTGTTGAAGGCATTGAAGCATCCAACCTGGTGCTTGCTTTTTCTGCGGATTACCTCTTTGGCAACGGCATGTATGTGCTGGTGGAATACCTCTTTAACCAACAACGCAGGGGAGTGGAAGCCGACCTGATGCTCTTTGTACAGCCGCTCTCTGCCGACAACCTCTCGTTTACAGATCACGCCGTGTTTGCCACGTGGCGCTATCCGTTCTCGCCGGTTTTCAGTACCGGACTTGCCGCTTTTTACTTCCCCACAGAAAGCGGTATGTTTCTCTCTCCTTCGGTAGAGTGGAGTGTGCGCCAAAACCTCGATTTCATGTTTATTTCGCAGTTGTTTATGGGCAGGCAGGGCAGTATACTTTCACAGGCCGGCTACCTCGGGGCAGTGGTGTTGAAGTGGTCTTTTTAGTATGAACCGCAGCGCCCAGGAATGCAGTAACCCTTTTCAGTCTTAACATATACTAGAAGCACAGCTTTTAGTGTTGTACCACGACTTTACCGGCAGATACTTTTTGGTTATTCTGCCAAAGCTGGTAGAAGTACATGCCGGATCGTTCGTGGCGGGTATCCCACAGTACCTGGCCTTCGTAGTTATCGCCGAGATCAAAAGACCTGATTATGCGGCCGCTGACGTCGAAGATGAGAATTGTAGAACGAACCGTACAGGTACTGCACCGAAAAGTTACCCGGTCATTGGCGGGATTGGGGAACACCTGCAATGCAACAGCATCTTTCTCATCTACTGAAGTGTACAGTGGTACTTTCTTTAGTTT
>REDV01000068.1 GCA_007695365.1 Cryomorphaceae bacterium
CCTATCTTCAACTTGTCTTTTCCGAACTGTAGCTTGCGGAACCAGGGCAACAAATCCATCAGGGCAAAAATGATGAGCAGCAGGGCGATGATAAGTTTTACCGGACTGATTTCAAACTCATTTCCCAGAAGCATATAGGTGGCAAGAGCTTCAAAGTCTGAGATGTTCAGCAGCAGCCACGACCCGAGTATAGCCGCAATGATGGCCGGAATTCCAAAGCGCAGTACAACCCCCCGATCGGCTTTGCCTCCTACCAGTATCAGCTTGAAAATATTGTTGAAGAAATGCACCACTCCGGTAAGAGCGATGGCCAGATCTACCGGAAAAAACACCATGAATACCGGAGTTAAAATGGTGCCCAGCCCAAAACCTGAGAAAAAAGTGAGAATGGCCACCACAAACGCAGCCAACGATATGATAATGATGTCCATCTATGTTCGGTGTTGCAAAACCGAATCCACAGACCACCGGCCGCCTCCGCGAATAATCAGATAAATACTGCCGAGCAACATGGCCCAATCAGTGCGGCTGCCGTGCATCATGGGCCAAAAGCCTTCCAACGCCAATACATCGGCTTTGGTCGTGGCAATAGCAACCAGCATAATGGTCAAGGTAGGAACGGCTGCCAAACGGGTGAACAACCCGGCGAGAATCAAAGCGCCGCTCAGTATTTCGAATACTCCTACAAAAGTGCCGAGAAACTCGGGTGAGGGCAACCCTATCTTTTCAAACCTGCCCGCACCTCTCAGTGCAGGAAAGAGCAGCTTCTGAATGCCTTCAGATAAAAATACTGCACCCACCATCAAGCGAATAAGTACCGTGGTTGCGGCGTTATCGGTAAGAAAAATACGTTTCATTCTGCGGGCTGCTGAATGATGGAATTTACCCGCTTTGGCGGCCGAACTGTAAAGTGAGGAACATTTTCCATTTGGTGGCAACTATTGCAATGAGCAGTGAAGACCTTAAACTCCTGTTCAAAAGATGCAGGGTGAGGTTGGTCAAGAACCGCGAAAAGTCCGGGAATGGCCTCTTTCAAAAAGGGTTGGGCCGATGCCGCACGGGCCGGCCGACGCTCCAGGCCGTTCTCCACAGCCACTTTTATTTTTTCCAATTGGTAACGCGCGTATTCCCAATTCTCATCCATGCCGGCCCAGTACAGCTCTTTGTAGCGATAGCCAGTTTCAACCATGGCTACATCAAACCCTCTGAAATGACGTTCAATAGCCTCCAGTTGATCGTCGGGTTCACCTTTTATCCATTTGCCTTTTGTATCGGCTCCTGAACACCCAAAAAGCAGTGTCCACAGTCCGAAACCCAATAAGAAGATCGTGGTTTTCATCATCCTCAAAAGTAGAGATTTCTGATTCAAATAAGTGGCTATCGTCCTGTGAGCACCACTTTACCCGATTGCGACCAGGTACCATCCACCTGCTGCCATTGCAACAAGTATAGGCCGGGGTTAAATCCGCTCAGGGATACAGGCTCGGCGCTTCCCAACGAGGAAATAGACAATTGCTTTACCAATTGCCCTGAGGAATTAAATACCCGAACCATTCCGGGTGCAGCAAAAGGGGGTTCTACAAAAAATTCCCCTGCAGAGGGGTTCGGATAAACGCGCAATCCACCTGCTTGTACATGCTGTGTTACGGAGTGAACGACGTCACATTCACCATCCACAAACTCATTCACATTATGTGCCTTGTAACGAGCCATAAACTCTTGGAAATACTGATTGGCAATGTTTTCATCGTACACCACAACCACGTTCTCATCACTGCGTGAGTTCCCGTTTACAGACCAGTTTGCTGAACCCGTGTAGGCAATGGGTCGGCCCTCTGAGCAATTTGGGTCGAAAATGGCGTATTTGTGATGCCACATCGTGCCGAAGGCATCCAACACGAGTCGGTTTCCCAATCCGTTTTGAAGTATGGTGTAGGTGTTGGATGATGTGTTGATGTCCTGCACGATACCGGCTACGAAAATCCCTTGATTGGCACGATCAGCCAGCGCCTGCGAGATATTGGCCCTGGTAAGCGTAAAGATGCCAAAGTAAATGTCAAAATCAGCCTGAGCGATGTTGTGGAGCAGCTCATTCTCCACACCGCTTTTTGGCGAGAACAATGCCTGAACGCGTTTGCCTCCTATGGCAAACTCACGCGGCGTTTTTACGCTTTTTGCCTGTCCGAAAACGCCGCTGAACATCTCCTCAAACTCAATGGTAAAACACCGGGCCAGGCTCTGATCCTGAAATATGATGAGGTTATTAGGGTCGATGCGAAGCTGGTTGTTGGTGAAATTGGTCGATCCGGTAATCACCACGGGGTCGTTGGGATCCGGTGAGTTGGCGTCAATGACAATAAACTTGTTGTGCATAGCGCCGATGTCATCGCCTTCAGGTCGCTGAATCTTGTTGCCCACACCGATGCTGATCGAGTTGTAGTTCCAGTTGGCAATGCCGTAGTTGCCCACAAACCGCACCTGCACACCGCGGTTGTATGCCGCGTTTATAGCGTCAATCACGCCGTTCTGGTTGTCGATGTTGTAAGCCGTAAAATCAACCGTGTATTTGGCGCGGTCAAGGTAGGCGATGATGGTGTCGGGAAAGTCCTGCCCCAAACTTATGGCGGGCTCCAACGCAGCTTCATCGTGGTCCACGGCGCTGTTGAAATACACCTTGATGATGCCGCTGGAAAGTGAGGCTGTCATCATAGGCTCCACATCGCTGTAGAGGGTATCGCCGGGCGCCAAAACAACTCCCGCACGAATGTGATACAAGGAGGCCGGCACCAAACCCGAAATGAAAATTTCATGGTCATTCAAAATTTCATTTCCGGCCAACACGCTGCCGCCAATAGGCGAAGTTCCGAATTTCAGGACACCCACTCCAGCAACGGAAGATGTGAATTGAACCGAAAAGCTCTCAGGGCTGATATTGCGCTGTTGGATGGATGTGATGTTGGCCAGACTGTTGAAGCACAGGCAAACACTCAATAGGATAAGGGTGAATTTCACAAATAGTGCTCTTGTTTCGGTGCTAAAGTTAAGCAATAACGGGGGTTGTTGAGTGACTAACCGATAGAGTTACGCATTACTTTTCTGTTATTTGGATACCTTCGCAAGCACTCAATCAATCATGATGAAGCAGCTTGTTTTACTTTTGTTTTTGCAGTCTTGCACGTTGATAATCAGTGCGCAGGTTGATTTGTTTTACGAAGACAACAAAAGCCTCACCTACGAGGAGACCATTGCCGCCTTTGAATTGCTGGCTTCAAAATACAAATCTGCCGAACTGAAAACCGCCGGAAGCACTGATTCCGGACTTCCTCTTCATTTGTTTGTGATAGACACCGATGGTGATTTTAATCCTGCGAGAGCCCGGCAGCGAAACAAACGCGTGCTGCTGGTTAACAACGGCATTCATCCCGGCGAACCATGTGGCATTGATGCGAGCATTGAGTGGGCACAGCAACTGTTGAGCAGCAACGATCCTTTGCTCAAAAACACAGTGGTACTGATCATTCCGGTGTACAACGTGGGGGGGATGTTAAACCGTGGATGCTGCTTTCGCGCGAATCAGGATGGCCCGGAGATGCATGGCTTCAGGGGTAATGCGAAAAACCTGGACCTCAACCGCGACTTTATAAAATGCGACAGTCGCAACGCACGCAGCTTTAACGCGATGTTTCAGCAATGGAATCCCGATGTTTTTGTGGATACCCATACTACCAACGGGGCTGATTACAGCTACACAATGACACTGATTGCCCCCAATTCCGGAAAGATGTACAGCCTGCTTGGAGCCATTACCGACCGCGAGCTGGTGCCTTTTCTGTACAGCCGGATGGAGGAGCTCGGTTACCCTATGGCGCCCTATGTGAGCACCCGTAAAGGAACCCCGGAGAGTGGAATCATGCACTACCCCGATTCTCCGCGCTACTCTTCGGGCTACGCTAACCTGTTTCATGCACTGAGCTTTACGGCCGAAGCGCACATGCTAAAACCTTTCTCTGAACGGGTGAAAGCCACCAAAGCACTGCTGCAGGCTCTTTTGGAGATGACAAGCCAACGTGGAGAAATCATTGCGCAGTTGCGGGCCAAGGCTGCTGAGTACACCTCTCAATCCAGGGAGGTAGAACTCAACCACCGCGTTGACACTACTCAGTATGATGTTTTTCGCTTTGCCGGATACGAAGTGGAGTACCGCACCAGCAAGGTTACCGGAACCGAGCAGCGCCATTACAATACGGGCAAACCCTACGTAAAAGATGTGCCATGGTACAGAACGCTGGAGCCTCAGCTCACAGTAAGCCTTCCTGAGTATTACATCATTCCACAGGCGTGGACGGAAGTGGTTGAGTTGCTTCGTCTCAACGGCGTACAAGTCAAAGAACTGCGCTCTGACACTGAACTTTCTGTGAATGTGATGTACATCGCTGACTATCAGTCGTCACCCCGGCCCTACGAGGGGCACTATCTGCACCGGGATGTTCAGGTCAGACAAGAGCAGAAAAAATTGCCATTTCGAGCCGGTGATTTTGTGATTAAAACCAATCAGCCTACCAATCAGTATCTCGCCCACGTGTTGGACCCGCGATCGGAGGACGGTTTCTTCTGCTGGAATTTTTTCGACGCCATCCTGATGCAAAAGGAATACTTTTCGCCATATCTGTTTGATGCTGAAGCAGAGCGCCTGCTGGAGGAGGATCCCGAACTCAAGGCCCGCTTTCTGGCAAAAAAGAAAGACCCCGAATTTGCATCCGATGTGTGGCAGCAGCTCGACTTTATCTACCGGCGATCAAAGTGGTACGAGCCTACGCATAACCGCTATCCGGTGGTGGGTTTCAATGGTACTTTCCCCGATAACCTCGTGCGGTAAGGAGCGATGAATGCGTTTTTCATGAATCGGAATGAACTGCGAACAGGGCTTCACATAGCCGTAGTCCTAATTTTATGCCCGCAAACATGCCTATGTCAACGAAAGTAGGTTTCTTTGGCCATAGACAGAGGTCGGATTTCGATGTTCATCATGCCGGGGCTGAAGGTATCCATAACCAAAAATTAACATGGGGCTGCCGCCGCTGATGTACGCGTGGTGTAGTTTCGCCCTCTTGTAATGCAATCATTCTGATGATGGAATTGAGCGTTTTGGAGTTTCTCACTTTGCTTGGCTCGCTGGGCTTCTTCATTTTTGGAATGAAGGTGATGAGCGAGGGTATCCAGAAAGTGTCGGGTAGCCGCATGCGTCAGGTGCTTGGTAACATGACAGGTACCCGGCTGGCAGGTGTAGGTAGTGGATTTCTCTCTACGGCATTGGTTCAATCATCTTCGGCCATCACCGTAATGATAGTGAGTTTTGTGAACGCAGGTTTGCTCAATCTCCGCCAGGCCATCGGTGTTATCATGGGCGCCAACATCGGCACCAGCATGACGGTTTGGATGATTGTGATTCTCGGGTTTTCTCCTTTTGCAATCTACGATTACACCTTGCCTATCCTGGCTTTTGGGCTGCCGCTACTCTTCCTCAACAACAAGAACCTCAACAATTGGGGCGAGGTGGTGATTGGTTTCGCATTGGTTTTTATGAGTCTTGGCTTGCTCAACTCCACGATGGCTCTTCTTAACCCTGACTTGTTGGTTTCGCTTGAGCGCCTGGCAGATATGGGGGTGTTGTCTGTTATTTTGTTTTTGTTTTTAGGGAGTATTCTCACCATCGTGCTTCAATCATCCAGTGCGGCGCTTGTGCTTACCCTGGTGCTCTGCGTAAACGGCCTGCCTTTTGAACTTGGTGCAGCAACCATCCTCGGCGAAAACATCGGAACAACCGTTACGGCCAATTTGGCTGCATTGGTGGGAAACATCAGTGCCAAACGAGCTGCCCGTGCGCACTTTATTTTTAACGCAGCCGGGGTTATCTGGATGGTGTTGATTTTTGGCGGATTTTTAAGAAGCGTTGATCTTCTCACCCAAAACTGGGGGCTTGGTTCGGTTTTCGATCCCGACGACCCGCAAGCGATCATTTACGGTCTTGCCATTTTTCACACCTCGTTCAATCTGATTACGGTGCTCATTCTGGTGGGGCTGGTGCCCCTTATTGAAAGAGTGGTCATCAAACTGGTTCCCTCGCGGGGAGATGATACAGTCTTCAGCCTGGAGTACATATCCACAGGTT
Organism: Cryomorphaceae bacterium; assembly: GCA_007695365.1. Taxonomy (NCBI): domain Bacteria; kingdom Pseudomonadati; phylum Bacteroidota; class Flavobacteriia; order Flavobacteriales; family Cryomorphaceae; species Cryomorphaceae bacterium. The sequence goes on from REDV01000068.1 coordinate 6,170, forward strand.
TGATGGGGACGCCGGAACTATCGCTGCTGGAAGCCTACAAGGAAACCTCGCGATTCAGCACCCTAACGGCTAAAATGAACTCCATGACACTTGAATTGCTGGAAGAGAGCGATTCGAAGAAACGCAAAAAGCTCATTGAAAAAATCCGGAAATACGAGGAGATTACCGACCGGGTTGAGGTGGAAATCAGTAACTACCTGTCAAAGCTTTCTGAAGGCACCATCAGCATACGAACCTCTGCTAAAGTGCGATCACTGCTGAGTATTGCCAACGACCTGGAGCGAATCGGCGACTTGTACTACCAGATGAGCAAGCGGCTGGAGCGCAAGAACGACAACAAGATTTATTTCCTGCCGGAACAGCGCGAAAACATCAAAAAAATGCTGCTCTTGCTTGATGAAGCTTTTCGTTTGATGACCAACAACCTGAGCACTGAGTCTGACAAGGTGCAGTTGGAGGCAGCCCAGTTAGCCGAAGCAGAAATCAATGCTTTGCGCGATGAGCTTCGCAAAAAGCACCTCAAAAACCTGGAGAAAGGAGTTTACTCCGTAAAAAGCGGCCTGTATTACAGCGACATGTTTGAGTTCTGCGAAAAAGTAGGCGATAACATCATGAGCATTTCAGAGGCCTACGCGGGAAAGGTTTAACGCTCCTTTCACTCTACTGATTAGGGTATAACTCCGGCGATTGGGCTTCGTTACTGCGGTTCAAATCGCGGTCGAGCAAGATAAACCCATACTTAATGGTGTCGTGGTCAGTAAGGGGAAACCACGTTGTCATGTCCACCACAATTTCACCTTCCAAAGCCTTGTTCTGCCCCTGGGGGTCAAGACGGGGTATGCGAAAAAACGACGCGTTGGGGTCAAGGTAAAGTGGAGGGTCATTCTCGGCACTCAACACAAACCATTCGCCGTCCTGCTTAAAGTAGTACTTCCACCATAGATTCCAGTGGTTGAGGTTGACAGGGTTGTTGGTGGCGTTAAAGGGAGCTATGGTGTCGCGATTGTCAAGCCCCACATTGCCATCGCCGTCGGTAAATTTAAAGCGCATTTCAGTTAGCCCTTCCTGGCGCTCAAAACTCAGGTACTCAAGATAAGGTTCATCCGGAAACTCACCGCGTTGCAGGCAGCCCGTAAGACCTGCAAATACTGCTATGCATACTATGAACCAATCTGTGCGCTTCAATTTAATGTAACTTTCGGGCTTTTAAAAAAACTGTTTTGCGCAGCGAACTGCTTGCTGATATAAGGAACATTTCAGACGACCGTGGGTTCAACGAAACCGCGCTGAAAATATTTCGATACCAGGCCAAATTCAATCCGGTGTACCGCAAATTTCTGAATTTTTTGCGAGTAAGTTCAGATTCTGTTTTGTCCTTTCGTGAAATCCCGTGCATGCCTATTGAGTTTTTCCGCAACCACACGGTAGTTACCGGACAGTTTGAGCCCGAAATTATTTTTACCAGCAGCGGAACCACAGGAGCTGAAACAAGCCGTCACCATGTTCGAAGTCTCGGGCTTTACACCGAGAGTTTCACGCGGACGTGGAATTTGTTTTACGGTCCGGCCTCCGATTATTGTGTGCTTGCGCTTTTGCCCTCATATCTGGAGCGAACAGGCTCTTCGTTGGTTTTCATGGCGCAGCATCTGATTGAACAAAGCCAACACCCGCTGAGCGGATTTTACCTCAATCAGTTGGGCGAGTTATCCACTGTGCTGAGTCAATTGGAGCAAGCAAAACAGTCCACCATTCTGCTCGGAGTGAGTTTTGCCCTGCTCGATCTGGCAGAGCAATTCCCTCAACGGCTTGAGCACACACTTGTAATGGAAACAGGGGGTATGAAAGGCCGGCGGAAAGAACTCACACGATACGAGCTGCATTCAACCCTCAAAACAGCCTTTCAACTGGATGCCATACACTCGGAATACGGTATGACCGAACTTCTGTCGCAAGCCTACGCAAAGTCTGATGGTTTCTTTCACTGCCCCCCGTGGATGCGGGTATTGGTGCGAGAAAGTGACGATCCGCTGCAATACGTAACCGGTAAAACCGGAGGAATCAACGTGATTGACCTTGCCAATATTGACTCGTGTTCCTTTATCGCTACACAGGATTTGGGTCGACTGTCAGAGGACGGAACCTTTGAGGTGCTGGGGCGATTTGATTACAGCGACATAAGGGGTTGCAACCTGATGGTGATTTGAGGCAGTTCGGCAAAAAAAAAAACTACTGCGCATTTTTGTTGTTTCATAGAGTAGCATTCCCGACTCCTCTTGAACCCGAAATACCTAACTTCGCCCCGTGAGCATCAGTTTAAAAGATATTGAGTTGCTGGATGTGGCCATTGGCGCTGCCATCCGTGCAGGTACCGCCATCATGCACGTATATGACACGGCATTTAAGGTGGATGTGAAATCAGATCAATCACCCCTCACCAAAGCCGACCGCGACGCTCACCGCGTTATCTCAGAACAGCTTCAGTCTACAGGATTGCCTGTTCTCAGTGAGGAAGGTCGTGATGTGCCCTACGAAGAGCGCAAGCAATGGAAGCGCTTCTGGATGGTAGATCCGCTGGACGGTACCAAAGAATTTATCAAACGCAATGGAGAGTTTACCGTAAACATCGCGCTCATTGAGGACAACCGCGCTATAGCCGGGGTCATTTTTGTGCCCGTTTCAAAGGTGCTTTACGCCGGTTGGGTGGGGGCTTCGGCCTGGAAATTCAAGCTAACCGACCGCCGGCTTTCCTTCCTTTGGCGCGACCTAACCACGGTGGGCGAAAGACTCCCCATCATCCAACACACGCGTGAGTACCGTATTGTGGGCAGCAGGTCGCACCCCAGCCCCGATACTGAGGCTTTTATTGAGCGCTGTATGGAGAAATATGATGAGGTGCGACTGGTGAGCATGGGTAGTTCACTCAAAATCTGTCTGGTTGCCGAAGGTCAGGCCGATGTATATCCGCGTTTTGCTCCCACAATGGAATGGGATACAGCCGCCGGTCACGCCATTGCGAAAGCTGCCGGCAAAAACATCACCGACCATATGACCCAAAGCGAAATGGAATACAACAAACCCTATTTGCTTAATAACTGGTTTGTGGTGGAGTAACCGAAAAACCCACGGCACAACTTTTGTCTATCTTCACGCCCCGTGAAAAAGCTTCTTTCCATATGGTTGATTGCCTTGATTGTGGTGTCCTGCGGCTCCCACCGCGCCACCATGCGATCCCAGCGTAAAGCCCCCGACTGGCTGCATGGCATTCAGCAGGGTTATGTGATAGCTGTAGGTACCGGTTGGAACCACGAGGAGGCGCGAGACCGTGCCATGAACGCTGTGCGTGAGCAGATTGTAAATGCCATTGCCGTGCAGGTAATTGCCCAAACGGAGCAATTGACCCGGGAGGAAACCCGCAATCAGTTCACCAACTTTGTAGATCACTTTGAAACCACCGTCAACGCGCGGTCGGAGTTTGTAGATGCCCTCCGGGGTATTTCCATCAGTCGAGTGAATGACTTTTACTGGGAGCAATTTGGCCGGGGCTCCGATGCCTTCATCTCCTACCACGTGAAATACCCATTCAGCGAGGCAGAGCTTCGCGGACTGATTGCAGATTTTGAGGCCTATGACCGAAGAATTGGCAATGAAATAGATGCCATTGAGCGGCGCAGAAACTACGACACCGTAGAGCAAATTCTCGAAGACATCAACCGCCTGAGGTATCTTGCTCAGATTGGTGCCAATGAAAAACAACGCCGGTCGCGCGCCCTGCGAAACAGGTTGGAGTACATGTTGCTCGACATCCGCATTCAGCGCATGGAAGACCGGCCCGGTTTTATCCGCTACCACCTGCGGTTGTACGACAGACCCATTGAAACACGCCAAACCCCCGATATTTTCGCAACCTGTCCCGTTCGCGTGGGAAAAGTAACCGCGTTTCCGGAGTTTACCGAAGTGGATTACACCTTTGACGAATGCGATACCACAGCCCAACAGAGCCTAACCCTGTCATACTCTTTTGAAGGTTTCCGCACCGAGCGCACCTTTTCGTTTTTTCGCTGAGAAAAAGCCGTTCGCAGACCGTACCTTTGCAGGCCCGATGATGAAAGAATTCGAACAATGCACGCTGCCCAACGGCATACGCCTAATTCACCGCTACAAAAACGGGGTTGAAGTTTCGCATTGCGGGTTGATTATCAACGCCGGCTCGCGCGATGAAGAAGCTACCGAACAAGGCCTTGCACACTACATTGAGCATTGCCTGTTTAAGGGCACTCAAAAGCGCAAAGCATACCATGTGTTAAGCCGGCTTGACAATGTAGGTGGCGAGCTGAACGCATACACCAGCAAGGAAGAAACCGCCATCTACGCTTCGTTTATGAGCGCTCATTACGAGAGGGCCATGGAGCTTATCGTGGATATTACCTTCAGGGCGTCCTATCCCGAAAAGGAGATTGCCAAGGAAAAAGAGGTGATCATTGACGAGATTCATTCCTACATGGACAGCCCGGCAGAACAGATTTTCGACGAGTTCGAAGAGCAGGTGTTTGCCGGTCACAGTATCGGACGCAACATTCTCGGCACGGTGGAAAGTGTGCGCGGTCTTACACGCACAAACATTCTGGACTTTGTGCACAAACGCTACCGAACCGATCAAATGGTATTTGCATCCGTGGGAAGTATGCCCTTTGAGAAAGTGCGCAAACTGGCCATAAAGCACCTTACCCACATAAATCTCAGCGATGAGCCGGTAGACCGCATGGCCTTTGATTGCTACACGCCTCTGCACAACGAAGTAAAGCGTGATACTCACCAGGTGCATTACGTGCTGGGGGCGCCGTCTTACGATTACGCCCACGACCGTAAACGCGCCATGGTATTGCTCACCAATGTACTGGGTGGCCCGGGCATGAACAGTCGATTAAATCTCAACATCAGGGAAAAACACGGTATTGCCTACAACATTGAGGCGCACTACCAGCCCTATACCGACACCGGCCTGTTTACAGTGTACCTCGGTACCGACCTTTCGCTGCTCAACCGCAGCAAACGGCTTTTGCGTGCCGAGCTCAGAAAACTACGCGAAAAGAAACTCGGAACCGCCCAGTTGCACCAGGCAAAGCAGCAACTTATTGGCCATATCGCATTGGCCCAGGAGAGCGGTTCATCGCTGATGCTGGCCCTTGGTAAAAGTGCGCTGCTGTACGACCGGGTGGATACCACCGAAGAGATTTTTCGCGAAGTGGAAACCATTACCGCCTCCGACCTGCTGGAAATTGCCAACGAAATGTTTGACGAACGCCGAATGAGCAGCCTAACCTTTTTGTAAGATGGATTTTTTACCCCCGGAAATTGAACAATACGCGCTCAACCATACTTCTCACGAGCCTGAATACCTGAACGAACTGAACCGCCAAACCCACTTGCGACTGTTGCAGCCACGCATGCTGTCGGGGCATATGCAGGGTCGTATTTTGAGTATGCTGAGCCACATGATCGGGCCCCGTCGCATTCTCGAAATAGGGACGTACTCCGGCTACTCTGCCCTGTGCATGGCTGAAGGAATGGCTCCCGACGGTGAGTTACACACCATTGACATCAACGAAGAGCTGGCACCCATTGTGAACGAATACATCGCAAAGGCTGGAATGCAAGGAAGAATTCACCCTCATTTCGGAGATGCCCTGCAAATCATACCTTCTCTGGATGGCGCATTTGATCTGGTTTTTATCGATGCCGACAAAACCAACTACAGCGCCTACTACGACCTTGTGATTGATCGCATACCGTCAGGCGGATTTCTCATTGCCGACAATGTGCTGTGGAGCGGAAAAGTGCTCGATCCCGAAGAATCGGCCAACGACCCCGATACTTCTGCTCTGATAGCATTCAACAAGAAAATAAGCACCGACCCTCGCATTGAACATGTGCTGATGCCTGTGCGCGATGGACTCATGGTAATCCGCAAGAAATGATCATAGACCTGCGCAGCGATACTGTTACCAAGCCTACGCCGGCCATGCTTGAGGCCATGATGGCCGCCCCTGTGGGCGACGATGTGTTCGGCGAAGACCCCACGGTAAATGCATTGGAAGAAAAAACCGCGGCCATCTTTGGTCATGAAGCAGGTCTGTTTTGCCCTTCGGGAACCATGACCAACCAGATTGCCATCAACGTGCACACCTCTCCGGGCGATGAGGTGATTTGCAGCGAACTGTCGCACATCTATTTGTACGAAGGGGGTGGGGTGGCGAGAAACTCTGGAGCGTCCGTGCGCCTGCTTGCCGGAAAAGATGGTCGGATTACCGCAGAACAGGTTGCGCGCTCCATCAACGATCCCGAAGCCGTGTACCTGCCGCTCACCTCGATGGTGTCGGTAGAAGATACTACCAACCGGGGTGGGGGAGCAGTGTACGACGTAGAAGAACTCACACGCATTTCCACCTATTGCCGTGAGCAAGGACTTGCTTTTCACAACGATGGTGCACGCGTTTTTAACGCCCTGGCAGAAAACAACACCCCGCCACAGGTCTATGGTAAATTGTTCGATTCCATTTCGGTTTGCCTCTCCAAGGGTTTGGGTGCACCGGTTGGCTCAGTGCTATTGGGAAGCAAAGCGTTTGTTAAACGGGCCCGCCGGGTGCGCAAAGTATTGGGGGGTGGAATGCGCCAGGCGGGTTACCTCGCAGCGGCGGGCATCTACGCCCTCGATCACCACGTAGAGCGCTTGCGCCAAGACCACCAACACGCAATTCAATGTGCTGAGTTGCTCGCAAAGCAAGAATGGGTGGCAGAGGTGCTGCCGGTTTCTACCAATATCATTGTGTTTGAGCCATCGGTGCCTCGGGAAAACATTTTGAATCCTTTGCACCAGGCAGGGGTATATGCACTGCCTTTTGGCGACCACGGTATTCGAATGGTTTTTCATTTGGATGTAACGCCTCAAATGGTTGAAAAACTATTGCAGTGTATCGCTCGGCTCGAGCCGGGTATGCCTTTGCAGCCGTGAAATTTCATACCTTGCCCATCGGCAACGAGTATGGCACGCAAAAAGCATCAAAAAACGGCAACCCATCGCCGGGCGGTCAAAACCGGACTCCCGCCGGGTACAGCCGTTTTTACCGGCCGTCGTTATATGGAGCATATTCGTTTATCGGATTTTCAGTACAATTCGGATGATTGCTTGGAGCGGGAAAATATTCATCTGCAGGATGTTCTGGAGACAGATCGCTCCCCGCACAACATCTCGTGGCTCAATATAGAAGGCCTCCACGAAGTCGAAACCATTGAGACGATGGGTGCACAGTGGGGCATGCACAAGCTTACCGTTGAAGATGTTCTCAATACAAGTCAGCGGCCCAAACTGGAAGAATTTGACAACTATCTCTACGTAGTGTTGAGGATGTTGCATTGGGATGAAGAAAACAAACGCCTGGAAGACGAGCAGGTCAGTTTTGTGCTCCTGCAAGGCAGGCTCATCACCTTTCAGGAGCGCACCGGAGATGTGTTTGACCATGTGCGCAAACGCTTGCGTGAGGGTAAAGGCCTGCTGCGGGGGCGCGGAGCCGACTATCTGCTCTACGCCCTGATTGACTCGGTGATTGATTATTACTTCCTGGTGCTCGAAAAGCTGGGCATGAGAATGGAAGAAATTGAAGACCTGGTGTTGGAGCAACCCGAGTCAGGCGTATTGGCTGAGCTGCACCGGATAAGAAGGGATATGCTTCATTTGAGGCGATCTGTGTATCCTTTGCGCGATGTGATGAACCGCTTTGAACGCGCCGAAGAACCCCATGTTCAGGAATCCACAAGGGTGTATATTCGTGATTTGTACGACCATACCATTCAGGTAATTGAGACCGTTGAGGTTTTTCGCGATATGGCCTCCGGAATGCTCGATTTGTACATGAACAGCTTGAGTAACCGCCTCAATACGGTTATGAAAACCCTGACGGTGATAGCCACCATATTCATCCCCCTCACCTTTATTGTGGGAATCTACGGTATGAACTTCGAGCACATGCCCGAGCTGGCATGGGAGTGGGGTTATTTCGGTATTCTCGCCATCATGACCTTACTGGCACTCGGCATGCTTTTGTATTTCAGGGTGAAGAAGTGGTTTTAGGCAAGATCAGCTTTCGTGCTGCTCCACTACTTTCTCGAGGGCCGTTGCAAACACCATCACATCAGAGGCGGTAATAATCACAGGGCTTTGACGGTTTTGCATGCTCACTTCCACCACGCCTTCCTCGGGGTTTAGGCAAATATCCTCCACACCGCTGATGGGATAACTGCGGGGTAATCGTCCGTCGGGGTCCACTTCATAGACCGATGAGGTAATGCGTAGCGTGCCCGATAATTCTTCGCGGTAACCTAGTTCGCGGAACTGCATGCCCTCGCGCTGAAAACGGTGCAGCACCACTTGTCTCAACAGTTTTCCCGCACCTTCAAAGTAGCCCACTTCATTTCTCTTTAACTCACGGCTGATGGCCACCTCACTCAAAGGCTCATTCATTACCGAACGCAGGTTTCTAAACCGTTGTATCAGGTTGTGCTCCGAGTGCACCATGGCAGGGTCAATCTGCCAGGCTTCTTCAAGTTCCTTTAGAGACTCTTCTTCTTCCTCGCTGAGCATGTGGTCGGCCAGCATTTCGGTAAGTAGAAAACGATACCAGAAAAGTGCAAGGCTTTTGGCCCTCGCTTCCTCAACCGGCAGGAAAGAAGTCAGTGAATCAAGGCTTACACGGGTTTCGGCGTCGCTCAATTGCTCCAGCCACATAAATAAAGCAGGCTCCGCCACAGCTTTGCGGTCGGAATCATCGAGATTTGACGTTAAGCTTTTCCATGCAGCATGGTGGTCGTCGGAGGGTCGAACCTGAATAAGGGCGTCGAGCGCGTTTTTTCGTCGTTGCACTTTGTTCCGCGCGCGCACGAACCAATATATCCCAACTGCACCTATGATGGCGAGCAACACGGCGGCCAGTGCATCTCCACTGATCAACCCGCCCACAATCAATACAATTCCAAGTACAAGGCTCCAGTTGGGTAGGCGTTCGTCTAACCGGGGTATGTCAATCCGTGGTGGATTGATTCTCTCCACCCGGTGAGTAAGCCCGGTATCCACAAAAATATCCCCGAAACTTCTGTCAAAAGCACTTCCTCCGTTTGAGCTTCGCGATTTTCCGCCAATGTTTTTTCGGTAGTACATGCCGTGCCGCCCACCATGCACGTAGGCTTGACCGCGAGAGTTAATTCCGACACGCGCTCCGGTTACGCCGGCAGAGAGGCCAATGCCGCTTTTTGAGAAGTTTACACGGAGCGGGCCGAAGTTGATTCCCCTGCGCAGGTAAAAAGCCATAGTCTGAGTTTTATATGATGCTCAAAGGTAAATAATACAGCTAGAATTGTTGAAAACTTGATTATTTGAACACAGTCATTCAACGCCATAAATGTAATTTTAACTCCATAAACCAATCAAATCAAAACCTTATGAAAAAGCTTACCTTAACTGTCGTTGCGTTGGTTAGCTCCGTGGGCCTGTTGCAAGCGCAGCAGTTCTCCAGTGGCAAACTTTCAGACGCTGAAAAGCAGCAGATCCGTATGGAGCGTGCTGAGCAATCAAAAGCTGAGTCGCAGCCTGAAGTAAAAACCCGGCCGGAGAGGTCAGGAAATCAGGCTTCCGGTGTGCACTCTACCTCAAATAAGGACCCCGAAACAATCGGGGTTAAAGCCAAATCCGATGGTGCTTCGGCGCGAAGCACGGCGGCTCCGTCTGCTCAAGCCGATGAATACCGCAGCATGTCGCCCGAGCGCATCACGTATCTTATCCTCAAACTGGAGCAACAACTTGCGGTAGAAGAAGATTCTTCTACTCTCAATCGTGAAAAAATCCAGGCCCGACTTGATGCGCTTCGCGCCCTTGCCAGTGAAAACAACCAACCAGCATCAACCCGATAAAACCAACCATTATGAAAACACTAAGATCTTTTTTCCTTGCGGCTGTGATGCTCCTTGGAGCCCTCGAGGTGGCTCTGGCTCAGCCTTTTTGTAATCAGGCACAAACTACTGCAGGCTTTAGCTCTGCACCAGAATGTGCTGCCGCTGTTTGTGCTGATGACCCTTTTTGCTGTGAAACAGCGTGGGATGCGGCCTGTGCAAGTGGATCAATGGCTTACGACGAATGCATTGTTTGTCGGCAGTTTTGCACCAATGCAACAGGTGAGCCCGGTTACCCCTCACTGAATGCTTGCCAAATTGCTGTTTGCAACATTGATAACTTTTGTTGCGAAACATCGTGGGACGGTGTTTGTGCCGGTATAGCCGCAGGTCAGGCCGAGTGCGAGCCCTGTGCTCAGCCTTTCTGCAATGAGGCACAGTCTTTTGCCGGGTTTGCTTTGGCACCGGCATGTGAGGCTGCCATTTGTGGTGATGATCCTTTTTGCTGTATCTCATCATGGGATGGATTTTGTGCGGGATCTGCATTGGATGAACCGGCGTGTTTTCCGTGCTTCTCCCCCGGTACGCCTCAGCCACCTTGTCCGTTGGAGCTGCCCTCCGTTCCATCAGAAGCAGTGAATGAAGATGAGCCATGTGGATTTGATTTCAATGGTGGATGTGATGGCGGTACTGCCTTTTTTGAAGAAATCACCTGTAATCAGACACTCATAGGGACTGCCTGGGCTGATGGCGGAGAGCGTGATACAGATTGGTACCTGTTTAACACAACCGATTTAGGTTCTGTTTCGGTGTTTGTTGAAGCGCAATTCCCGAGTGAGGTACTGGTTTATGAATTGTTTGAGGGATGTCCTGTCGGTGCGCCGACTTTGAGCTCTTCCACGGATGCCTATTGCGATTTTAGCGGTGTGCTTTTAAACCTTCAGGCTGGCACGCACGCCATTGTTGTAAGGCCCAGTGTAACTTCCGGATATCCATGTGGATCAGGCCTGAATAACTATGTTCTTACCGTAACAGGTAATGTTTGCGGGGCGCAGTTCTGTAACTTCTCCTACGGTTTTGCTGGTTTCCCTGCTGATCTCGATTGCCAGGAAGCAGTGTGCTTAGCCGACGCTTTCTGCTGTTTTGGCAGTTGGGATGGACTTTGTGCCGCAGAAGCACTCGACCAATCGGCATGTGAAGGCTGTTTGGCTTACTGCAACAACAACCTGGGGGTTCCCGGTTTCCCAATTGATCTCGACTGCCAGGAGGCTATTTGTTCATCAGACCCCTTCTGCTGCGATACGTCATGGGATGGCCTGTGTGCAGGACTCGCACTTGAAACACCAGCATGTATCAACTGTCTCTCACCCGGCACCCCGCCACCACCATGTGGATTGGAGTTACCCGAAGTGCCCAATGAGGCTGTTCCGGAGGGTGAGACCTGTGGTGCTGATACCAATGGAGGCTGCAACATGGCTACACCTACGTTCAAAACAGTAGCCTGCGGTCAGACGATTGTGGGTAGTGCATGGGCCGATGGAGGCACACGCGATACCGACTGGTACATCTTAACTACCACAATAGCCGGAGATGTCATGCTTAACCTGGATGCTGAGTTCCCGGCGTTGCTCGGTGTAATCCTTGATTTTGAGGTTGCAGATTGCCCTTTTATAACAGATTTTGATGAATTTACCACGAGCGAGTACTGTTCTTCAACCTCACTTACGGTAAACCTGCCAGTTGGAAATCATATCATTTTCGTGGCACCTAATGTTTTCAATGACTATCCCTGTGATGGTGGAAACAACAACTACGTGCTCAGTATTGAGGGCGATCTTTGTGAAACAACGTTCTGCAACCTGGCCTATGGATTTGCAGGATTTCCGGCGGATTCACCCTGCCAGCAAGCTGTTTGCGCCACAGATCCATTCTGCTGTAATACAGCCTGGGATGGGTTTTGTGCCGGCTCTACCTGGGTCATTGAAGAGTGTGCTGATTGCCTGATGCACTGCAATGAAACATACGGTATTGTTGGATTCCCTGCAAGTCAGGATTGTGAGGATGCAGTTTGCGATTTTGATAGCTTTTGTTGTACCACAGAATGGGATGGTATATGTGCCGGAGTTGCACTCGATATGCCTGAATGTGAATTCTGCCTATCTGCGCTACCTCCATCCTGTGGGCCGCTTACTATTCCCGCAGATGCTACTCCTGAAGGAGAAGTTTGTGGCACGGCAACCAATAACGGATGCTGGGGCGACCCTGTTCAGTTCGGCTCCGTTGGTTGTAGCGAATCCATTCATGGCTCAGCGTTTGCCGCCCTGGGTGAAAGCGACATCGATGTATTCGCCTTTGAACTGACTGCAGCAGCATCCGTTACTGTTACCGGAATGTCCGAATTTGAGGCAGTATTTGCCATCCTCGAAGTCTCAGACTGCGAAAATGTTGAGGAAGTAGTATTTCAGGCGGTTGATGAGTGTGAGATGGTGGAGATGATGTCCGATCTCGACCCTGGTAGCTATGCGGTTTACATTCAACCAATGGTTTTTAATGGGATTTCCTGCGATTCTGATAAAACCGATTACTACTTTACACTGGACATAGACGGCCCTGATTGTGACCCCACGAGTGTAGAGGAAATTTCACAAGCGAGCCTCTCAGTTTACCCCAACCCAAGCCGCGGTCAGTTTGTGGTTGAACTACCAGGCGTAACAGGAACCGGCGTAATGCGCGTGGTGGATATCACCGGAAGACCCATCATCCACCGCGATGTATTCCTGAATGGAGATTTCCGCACCGACGTTGAACTCAACGTTGCCCGCGGTACCTATGTCCTTCAAATCATCACCCCGGAAGGAGCCTTCACGCGTACCCTGGAAGTGATGTAAGCTTGATTGTTTTTTCATAACTGAAATCCCCCGGCTGATATCAGCTGGGGGATTTTTTATTCCTTGTCATCAAAACGACCCCCCACGCGATAACACTTACCTTTACTGCAAATTCTTCCGGAATGCTTGCACGACTCACCCTTGGGGTTTTTGTATGTTTCGCTTTGAGTGGGTGCTCAAAAGAAACCGCTCCCGAAGCAAAAACCGTTGCTGACTATGTGAACCCCTTTATCGGCACGGGCGGACACGGACATACCTATCCCGGAGCAACCACCCCATTCGGAATGGTGCAACTCAGCCCGGATACGCGCCTCGAAGGCTGGGACGGCTGCAGTGGCTACCATTTTACCGATACCGTTGTGTACGGCTTCAGCCACACCCACCTGAGCGGAACAGGAGTGAGCGATTACGGCGACATCCTGCTTATGCCCAATACCGGTGATGTTCAATTCAGCAATGGTTATCCGGATAAAATCGAGTTGGGATATGCGTCTTCATTCAGTAAGAAAAGCGAAAAGGCTGCCCCCGGCTACTACGCGGTGCACCTGCGTGATTACAACATTGGCGTGGAGCTTACCGCTGCACCCAGGGTTGGGATGCACCGCTACACCTTTCCCGAAGGAGAAGCACATGTAATTATTGACCTGGAGCACCGCGACAAGGTGCTAGATTTTGAGTTGATTCAAAGCGGCCCCGATGAAATCAGCGGTTACAGGATTTCCCAGTCCTGGGCCGACGAGCAGCACGTGTATTTTGTGGCACAATTCAGCCAGCCCATCCGTGAGGTGGAGTGGAACGAAAACGGTCGGGTTGCAGCCGTTCACTTCCAAAGCCCGGATACGCTGTTGGTGAAGGTGGGCATTTCGGCTGTATCAGTTGAGAATGCGCGCCAAAATACGGCGGCCGAGGTTCCTCATTGGAAGTTCAACCAATTGCACGCACAGGCCCGTAAGAGCTGGGAAGAACACCTCGGAAAAATTGAGGTATCCGGCGGCTCGGAAGATGAGCGCATCACTTTTTACACAGCGCTTTACCACACCATGCTGGCCCCCAATATTTTCAGCGATGTCAATGGCGAGTACCGCGGAATGGACGGTGAGGTGCATCATGCGGACCACCTCGTCTATACGGTGTTTTCACTATGGGATACCTTTCGTGCACTGCACCCGCTTTTTACCATCATTGAACGCGAGCGCACTGCGGATTTTCTGCGCACTTTTCTCTTGCATTATGAGCAAAGCGGCAGACTTCCCGTGTGGGAACTGGCCGGCAATGAAACCGATTGCATGATTGGCTACCACAGTATTCCGGTGGTGGTTGATGCCTGGATGAAAGGAATCCGCGATTTTGATGCACAGGCTATGCTCAAGGCTATGCTCGACGTGAGCACCATGCCACATTTTGGGCTGGAGAGCTACATGAAGCACGGGGCCATTCTGGCAGCCGACGAACCCGAGAGCGTGAGTAAAACACTGGAATACGCCTACGACGACTGGTGCATTGCCCAATTCGCCAAAGCTTTAGGTGACACCGCTTCCTGGCAAATGTATTCAGAGAGAGCACAGTACTACAAAAACCTGTTCGACCCCGAAACAAAGTTTTTCCGGGCGCGCATGGACGGCGGTTGGTTCGGCCCCTTCGACCCTTCGGAAGTAAACTACAACTACACCGAAGCCAACGCCTGGCACTACGCGCTGTTTGTTCCGCACGATATTGAAGGCCTCATTGCGCTGCACGGAGGCGAAGCCGAACTAGAGGCCCATCTCGACCGGATGTTCAACGCGCCGAGTGAGACCACCGGCAGGGATCAGGCCGATATTACGGGCTTAATCGGCCAGTACGCCCACGGAAATGAACCCAGTCACCACATGGCCTACCTTTACAACTACACGGGTCAGCCCTGGAAAACGCAACAGCGCGTTCGGCAGATTGTGGATGAACTCTACACCATTCACCCCGACGGACTGAGCGGCAATGAAGATTGCGGACAGATGAGCGCGTGGTACGTGTTTAGCGCAATGGGCTTTTACCCCGTAACGCCGGGGAGCACACAGTACACCCTTGGTTCTCCGCTGTTTGATCACATTGCTATTCATTTGGAAAACGAGCGCACCTTCAACATCACCGTAAAAAACCAGGCACCGGAAAATGTATACGTGCAGGACGTTAAACTCAATGGAGGGGATTGGCCCAATCTCTACCTTCGTCACGATGACATCATGGCGGGCGGAGAAATGCAATTCACCATGGGACCTGAACCCAATACCGCAGGTGCGCTTCCTGAACTTCGTCCTCACTCAGCTATAAATGCCCTGCCTATTGCCCCGCTTCCTTATTTCTTGAGCACATCCTCAACTTTTACGGATAGTGTGGAAGTGGCACTTGGATGCGTAGATTCACTGGTAAATATTTTCGTTCGAAAGGACAATGGTTCGTTTTTCAGGTACGAGAAGCCAATTGTACTTCATAGTACCGCACATCTCGAAGCCTGGTCAATGATGCCCAAGGGAAATACAAGCAAATCGATAGCAAACACCTGGCACAAAATTGATGGAAAACGCAGTATCACCCTCGGAATGACCTATGCCAATCAGTACAGCGCGGGTGGGGACGGTGCGCTCATTGACTATCTGCGCGGCAGCAATAACTACCGCACGGGTCGCTGGCAGGGCTACCAGGCTCAGGATTTTGAGGTTGTATTGGATTTGGGAGAAGTACAACCGGTAAAAAAGGTAACAGTTGGGTTTTTACAAGACGTAAAAAGCTGGATATGGCTTCCGCCGGAGGTGAGGTTTTACGTTTCGGGAGATGGAAAACAGTTCAGTGAATTGGGAAGTGTTTTGCACAACATTCCTGACGACGCATACGGCGGAATGGTTTTCGACTTTCAGAAGTCTGTGGGCACGGATGTGCGTTACATCAAAATTACCGCACCCAATTACGGCCCTTGCCCTGACTGGCATATAGGAGCCGGAGGTCAGAGCTGGTTGTTTGCAGATGAAATTGTGATTGAATGAATGAAGAACTTTTGAATCTCAAGCAGCGTGCGGCCGGACTTAAAAAACAGCACCGAAAGCTCGTTCAGAAGCTACAAGCAATGCCATCTTCCAAGGCGGATGAGCTGATTCATGAGGCGCACGAGGATGTTTTTGCCTGCACCGATTGCCTGCAATGTGCCAACTGCTGTAAAACCACCGGCCCGCTTTTCACCGATAAGGATATTGAACGCATCGCGAGGTATCTGAAGATGCGTCCGGCAGCATTTATTGAGCGCTATTTACGGGTGGATGAAGACCGTGACTATGTGCTGCAAAAAGTGCCTTGCGCTTTTCTGGGTGCGGATAATTACTGCAGCATCTACGATGTTCGGCCCAAAGCATGCCGGGAATATCCTCACACAGATAGGCGAAATATGCAGGAAATTATGTCGCTAACGCTAAAGAATGCCGCTGTTTGTCCTGCCGTTCTGAACATTCTTGAACTAGTGCGCGAGAAGGTAGGGAAATAGGACTTTTCCGTGGTGGCGCACAATGTTAATTTCGATTTACCGTTGACACATGGCCCGAAAGTTGTAATTTTACCTTTCAGGAAACAACACTTAATACCCCTACACCCATGACTAAGATTTTGATGATTTTTTCGATGATGCTGGCCCTGACCGTGCTTTCGCACGAAACATTTGCCCAGGACAGTGCAACCGCCACATCTGAGACTGCTGTAAAAAGCTGTGCCGGCGATAAAGCTGATGCCGGTAAAAAAGCGTGCTGCGCTTCCAAAGCTTCTGCTTCTGCGGACGCTTCTACATCTGAAACCGCAACTGCCGATACCAAGAAGTCTTGCAGTGGCGAAGCTGCCAAAAAGTGCGATAAGCCCTGCTCCGGAGCAAGCGCAACCGCTAGCAAAGGCAAATCAGGTTGTTGCAGTGCTACCGCAGCCCGCGAAGAGAAGGCAGAGGAAAAAGACCTCTAAGCCAGAATGAAATTCCCGAGATTCATCCGACCTCCTGCAAAGGGGGTCGGATTTTTTTTGATCGCTTGTGATGCCAGTTTATTGCAGAAGCCCTGAGTAGGACTCTTTGAATGCGGACTTTGTGAAGTAATCGTTTGCCAGAGCATGGTTCTTCGTTCTTTCAGCCTCCGAAGCGGTCTGCAATGAGGCGATGGGTAAGCCGATGCCATCCAGTACGAAGCCACAGCCTTTTTCCTCCACAAATGCGCTGAAATCACCAATTTGCGGACTGATTAGCACACCAAGACCGGCGCTGAGATACTCTGCAAACTTGGTGGGTGATGCAACCTGATTGGTAACACTTGGTTCGCGCAGGAGCAAACCGTAGTCGGCCAAAGCCAGTATCTTATCGACTTCATTGGGTTTCACCCAACGCAATTGTACCCGGTCCTTGAATTTGGCAAGCGGGGTTCCTTCAAGCGTGTCCATCGGCGTGAGCAGCCAGATATGCAGCAATGGTTCATCGTGCAGCCAGCCTGCCATGGATTCCATCAGCACATTAAGCGATTGCCAGCCCGCAGCCGAACCTGAGTACACAAGGCAGATGTTTTCCGCAGTGAGGCCGGCTTCTTTGCGGAGCTTTTCTCTCTGTTCTGATGGCATCAGAGCCGAATCATGTTTAGAGGAAAGGGTGCAAGGTATTACCTGCGTATTTTTGCCTTCAAAACCAAAGTACTTCTTCCAGTAGGCCACCAATGACCTGGAAACGGCAAGTTGTGCATCCGACTGTTGCAGGGCTTGTTTTTCGAGTTCCCGAACTCTGCCTATAAACGCATCATCATCTACCACACGGTACTCTTCAAACTCGGCAAAATAAGCTCCTCTCGCATCGAGAACCAGCTTGAAATGTGGCAGGAGCTTTCGGGCCGACGCGGCAAGGTGAAACGAAAAAACTCCGCGGGCCATCACATTTTTGGGCCGGAGCAGCAACAGGATAAGCCACAGCGATGGGGCGTTCCAACGCCAGTTTTGCATCCTCGGAACCATCGGAAACACCCATGCCGACGGGCTTAAAGCCTTGATTTTCTTCCGTGAATCGGAATACCGTCGTACCGACACAAAGGCCACCAACTTTGTTTTGCTGACTCCTTCCCGGTTCAGAAATGCAACCACGTCACACACCTGACTGGCGTACACTCCTGAAGGCTGGTCGTTGTAGGTTACATACACGGTCATCGGGGCAAAGCTAAGGAAATGCCCTGCTCAGCCTGCGCTGCCCGACCCGTTAAACCTCAAATCACCCAAACGGGTGACGACTGCACAAGGCGTTTACCGGTATTTTGCCAACAAACCAAACCTAAAAACACCATGAAGAATTTTTACGCACTTGCTGTTGCCACGATTTTGTCGGCATCGCTTATCGCTCAAGACTACTACTGGGTAGGCGATGGTGGTAACTGGAGCGACCTATCGCATTGGGCAACTACTTCCGGTGGAAGTACTTTACACACCGAGCTACCGGGCCCTGATAATGACGTTTACTTTGATGCCAACTCATTTTCCACCATCGGCCAAACAGTTACACTCGACCTGCCCGAAACCTACTGCCGAAACTTCACGGCGGTAAATGTGCAGCACAATCCCACCATTGTCGGATTGAATTTCTACGATCAGATTCATATTTACGGCGATTTGAACATGTCTTCGGCCATGGGCAGAAGTTTCCGGATGATGATGATGATGAGTGACACCGAAGCCCAGATTACCACCGGTGAGCTTAACCTGGGCGGATTCTTACAACTGGTAGGTGGAGGGAGTTTCCATCAAAACGACTCCATTTCTGCGGATAATGTATATGTGTACGGGAGTGAACTCAACACCAACAACCATCCCATCCATACTACACAGCGCATATATGGTAACCAGCCCAATTCCACCCTCAATCTGGGAACGTCCAACATCTATACCCGCTTGTGGTGGATGATACCGGGCACCAACCTGGATGCAGGCAATGCCACCATTTATTTCGGAAGCCAAAACAACATTTTCGGTGATTTTTACGGTGCGGGGCACTACTATAACTACGTGGTTTTTACAGGTGAGGCCGAAATCAAAGGCGAGAACTTTTTCGGTACGTTTGAGGCCATTCCCGGGGCAGATATTGCTCTGACGGCCGGGACTGTGCAAACAGCCGATCAGTTTGTGCTTCACGGCTCGTCTGCAGAGGCGGCATCCATTCGATCTACCACCGTGGGCACACAAGCCACGCTTTATCAGGCCTCTGGCGAGGTGAATGCTTCGTATCTCATTCTTCAGGACAACAATGCAAGCGGTGGCGCTGAATTCAACGCCGAAGAAAGCATCGATCAGGGAAACAACACCGGCTGGAACATTTCCATTACCGTACCAATGGATTACTACTGGGTAGGTGGCGCAGGAAGCTGGGACGATATGAGCCACTGGGCAACAACCTCCGGCGGAAGCAGCTTTCACACGAGCCCTCCCACGGCGGTGGATGATGTGTACTTCGACGAGAACTCCGGTTTGAATTCGGGAAACAATGTAAACCTTGGAACTACCACCCGCAGCTGCAGAAATTTCACCATCACCAATGTGAGTGAAAATGCAATCATTAATCAACCGGGCACGGGAAATCTTAACGTGTATGGAAACTTCATCAGCGACAGCGACGTGTTTATTTCACTGGGAAATGTGAGTCTGCTTTCAGAATCAGATGTAACCCTTTCGGTTGCGGGCGGGAGCATGGGCAACAGCTGCAACCTTACAGTCAACACCGGTGGCTCCGTGCAGTTGCTCACCCCTTTATCGCTCCGAAGCCTGGCTTTCCAAAGCGGAAACTTCTTTGCCAATGGCAATGATATCAATGTGTTGTTTCAGCTTCAATTTACTTCCAATTCGGTGGCATTTGCCGATCTGTCAGGCATCTCGCTGAGTGTTCGCTTGTTCCAGAACAGCGCTCCTCCGGGGCAGTTTGCGCTGAGCAACACTGAGATATTCTCCAGCGGGTCCTTCCATTCCAACGGTCAGGATTATTACAAGGTATATCTCGAAGGTGCAGCGGGAAGCCCTACACAAAATGTATACGGAAGCTTTTTTGCAGTGGAACTTACCATCCTTCCCGGTGCCATTGTGGAGCTTCAGGCGGGCATTACGGTCACAACCGAAGCACTGATTGTTGAGGGTACGGCTGAAGAGCCCATTGAGATCTTCAGTTCGCAGGAGGGTTCGGAAGCAACCTTCAGCCAGTCCTCGGGAACTGTAACTGGCAATTTCCTGATTCTTCAGGATAACCACGCAACAGGTGGCGCAACCTTTATCGCCAACAACAGCCAGGAATTGAGTAATGTCGTAGGCTGGAACGTGGTGACTTCAACCCACGAAATTGCAACTAACGAAATACCCGCGGCTTTTCCCAACCCTGCAATGAATGTGGTCAATGTGTGGGGCTATCACGGCGAAACGCTGCATATTTTCAGTATGACAGGAGCTTTGGTGAAGTCGGTTGCGCTGATGGAAGGCAACAACACCATTGGCTTAGATGGATTATCGCCCGGGATGTACATCCTTGACATTGCCTCGGACGTGCAGTGCCGCAGCGAGCGTATTGTGGTGAAATAGACCAACCGTTTTTGTCCCAATGATTGCCAAATTAAGTTGTGACAATCTTTGAATGGGTCATTAATTTTGCGGGCAGATGAAAACGGTGTACAACATCGGGTCTGCCCGTTTTTTTATGTTCGTGCTGCGAGGTTGTTTTTTCCTCGTTTTGAGCAGTAGAGTATGCGCTCAGCCAGAAAGTGATTTGGCTGCTGATTGCCACCGGCAAATTCATGAAGCCAACGCGCTACTCGCCAATCACCCTGACTCTGCATTTGCCATTGGAAATGATGTGCTGGCTGCAGATTGCGCTGCGGAATCCATAGTGCGAATGAACGCCTCGGCTTTGGTTGCCGAAGCCGCGCAGCAACTCGGTAAGTATGACTTATCGTCTGAGTTTTTTCTCCGCGCCATTGAATTAGCCCGTTCTGAAAACGATCCCCACAAACTCGCGTCGTTTTACAATGGCCTGGCATCAAACTTCTACTATCTCGGCAACCTACCCAAGGCTGCAAATTACCTGCAACAGGCGGCGGATTTCAAACTTCAGGCGGGTGATTTGCGGTACTATGCTGTTGTTATGGGTAACCTGGCCACTATATATCACGCGCAGGTGGAGCATGATAAGGCCATGATCATTTTGCGCAATGCCGAGCAACAGCTTTTTAAAGACTCCGGCGATGAGGTACCCTTTTACACGGCCGGATTGTACAACGCCATGGGCAGTATCCAGCAAGTGGGCTTAAGCCATCTCGATTCCGCCGCTTATTACTTTGAAAAAGCACTGCTTAGCGCTCAAATGCATGAGGACTTACCCAATGAAATTACCGCGCGTCACAACCTGGGTGAAGTGTACACCCATCTCGGTAAACTTCAGGAAGCACGCTCTTTGCTGGAGGGAGCCCTCGAAATGAGCGAGCAGGCTTCGCGCCCCTACATTACACTCAATATCTATCGCAGTTTGGCCTTTCTGCACGAAAAAATGGGTAACTATCAACGCGCCTATGATTACAAAAAGCAACAACTCGAACTTCGTGAAGAACTTTACGAAGACGAAACCCGAAACAAGGTAGAGCAGCTCGAAACGCAGTTCAGAACGGCGCTCAAAGACGAGCAAATTGAGCGGCAGCAATCCGAAATCCTTCAGCAGCAGCTGGAGGCTGAAAAATTCCGCAGCCGATGGATTAACCTGTTGCTCGGCCTGCTCGTATTGCTTCTTATCACGGCCATGATTGCGCTTTATTACTACCAGCGCAAACGCTCACGCGAACGTCTGGAAGAGGCCAAAGCGCGCATCTACCAACACATTGTACACGACATCCGAACGCCTCTGAGCTTGATTACCGGCCCGCTCAACAAAATCAGGCATCGGTTTAATGCCCCCGAGTTTGAGGAAGACTTCATCCTCATTGAACGCAATGCGCGGCGTTTGGTAAATCTGGTGAATGAACTGCTCGAAGTTTCAAGGCTCGATAGCGGCCGTTATCGCCTGGCCGTTCAGCAAGGCAACCCTGTTGAGTTTATCCGTGGACTGGCAGAGGCTTTTCGCGCCGAGGCAGAAGCCAATGGCGTTTCGTTGCAGGTGAATGCCCCGGAAGTGGAGGCGAATTACAGGTTTCCGGCCAACGCGCTTGAGCACATTACGGCCAATCTTGTCTCCAATGCCATAAAATTCACCCCATTGGGTGGTGAGGTGCGCGTTACGGTATCACTCAATCCCCAACATGATTTAATGATTGAAGTGAGTGACAACGGACCGGGAATAGCGGAAGAGTGGCACGAACGCATCTTTGAGCGTTTCAACAGAGGTGAAGCCGGTAAGGATGTACCCGGAACAGGAGTTGGCCTTTCGGTGGTGCGCGAACTCAGCAACCTGGTGGACGCTTCCGTAAAACTGAGCAGCGAGCCGGGCAAGGGCACCACCTTTACGGTGAGCCTGAATCTAGGCAAGCCTGTGTTGTTGCCGGAGCAGATGGAAGATGTTGAAGAATTACCGGATGAACGACCGCTTGTGTTGCTTGTGGAAGATGACCCTGATATGGCCACCTTTACAGCGGGCTTGTTGCGCGCTGAGTACCGTGTGCTGCACGTGTCCAATGGTGTTGAAGGGCTTGCAACGGCCCTGCGCGAAATGCCTGATGTCATCTTAACCGACGTGGTAATGCCGGGGATGGACGGCATAGAAATGCTGCGAAAACTGCGGGCCAACACCCTTTGTGAGCACATTCCGGTGATCGTTTTTTCAGCTAAAAGTTCGGTACAAAGCCGTGTGGAAGGTCTTGAAGCCGGAGCCATTACCTACCTCGCCAAGCCTTTTCACCCCGACGAATTAATGCTTCAGTGCCGGAACCTGTTTGCCTACCTCGAACAATTGAAAGCCCGATTTCAGGAGAGCACGGGCAATGAAGACATAACACTGGAGGAGCGCCTGAGCGCCGGAAATCCATACCTGAAAGAAGTTGTTGAGAAGTTACTGGCACGTTTGGACGACAGTGCTTTTGGTGTTCCTGAACTGTCGGATGCCATGCACTTGAGCCGAAGTCAGCTTCACCGCAAGATTAAGTCGCTTACAGGTCATTCAACCGGTCAGTTTATGCGGGTAGTACGACTCGAAAAGGCACATGAGCTACTAAAAACCACCCACCTCAATGTAACGGAGGTAGCTTATGCTTGTGGCTTTGGCGGCCAGAGCCAGTTCACGCGGTCTTTTACCCAGCACTTCGGGTTTGCCCCAAGTAAACTGAGCTGAAAAGCAGGGTTTTTGCTTTCATGCAACAAAATGTGATGGAGTTGCAACTGACGGCAATGCAGGTTATGGCAGGGCTTCGGAGATTTGCAGTAAACAAATCTTCAGCAAACATGAAACTACGCAACCTTATCGCATCGCTCTTGCTTCTACCCCTTTTTGTACAGGCTCAAATTGATTTTACACCTGGGCTTCGCAGTTACCATCCGACAAATGGTGATAATTACAATGCTTCATCGAGCGCATTTACTTTTCACGCCTCGTTTTTCAATTCATCCTTTGGCGAAAATGCTGCAGGAATTGACGATGCGGCCGGTTTTTTTGGAGGAGCAAACAGGGTGAACCTCAGCAACCGGTTGGTGAATCACACAGCCAACTTTTCCGTTGAGCTATGGTTTCGCGCCGAATCAGAGTTTTTTCAGGTGCTCTTTTGGGAGGGAGCCATGGACCAGCGAAGCGTATGGATTCGGGTAGAGCCTTCAAACAACCGTATTCGCTGCTATGCTGGCCAGCCGGGCAATACTGCCTCTGCCATGACAAGCAGTGCATATAATGACGGAGAGTGGCATCACCTCGTTTTTACCGGCTCAGGGGCGAACCTTCTCAGAGTGTATGTAGATGGTGAGCTTGAGCAGGAGGTGATACAGGGCTATTCATCGGGTGCCACCACACAATTCTCGCGCTTCGGGTGCCGGGCAGACCTTTCGCAATATCTTACCGGCGGACTGGATGAGGTGCGTGTCTGGAACTACCCACTTAGCGCCGCAGAGGTAAGTGCCCTCTACAACCAACCCCGCATCATGATTGACCAGGAGGACCTTGGTTCGTTTTGTGCCGGGGCCACTGTTCAGGTTCCCTTTGCGGTGATTGGTAATAACCAGTTTGAACAGGACAATACATTTTACCTGCAACTATCCAACAAGGAGGGCAGTTTCCGTTATCCCAAAACCA
Source organism: Cryomorphaceae bacterium (assembly GCA_007695365.1). Classification (NCBI taxonomy): domain Bacteria; kingdom Pseudomonadati; phylum Bacteroidota; class Flavobacteriia; order Flavobacteriales; family Cryomorphaceae; species Cryomorphaceae bacterium. Next base: position 30,257 of record REDV01000068.1, read on the forward strand.
TAGGTAGCGCAGCCGGCACCGGTAGCGGAACCATTCAGGCTGCCATTCCTGATGACGTGGGCTCGGGCAACAACTATCGCCTGCGCGTGGTGGCCTCGCGCTATCCAAAAGTTTCAGACAACACCGCAAGTCTCAGCATCAACAACCCCAATGCTGCGTTGGGTAATGATATCAACTCCGACCTGCTCTTGTACTATCCTTTTGATGGCGACGCAACCGATTTTTCAGGATTTGGGCTGGACGGTGCCATGTCAGGAAGCCTCGTGCCCGTGCAAGACCGAAACGGCAATCCAAACAGCGCTTTGAGCTTCGGAAGCCAGGGACGTGTTGAGGTTGGTGCTCCGTATCAACTCACTTCGTTCAACCAAACCCAAAACCCCATTTCGTTTTCGTTCTGGATTCGTCAAAGTTCTACCCCCATGACATACAGCTATATTTTCTCGGCGTGGCAGCAGCCCATTTCAGGCCCTGGCGAAGGACTCTGGATAGGCACCGGTAGCTTTGGGGCGGTCATGTTTCGGGTAAACGGCAACCAAACCGTTACGGCTGCAATCACCAACAACGCCTGGCAGCATTTTGTATGTGTTTACACCGGTAGCCAAATTCAGATTTACCGTAGCGGAAACCTTATCAATACCAGCAATGTAACGGGCAATGTGCGCATACTCACACCCATAGAAATGGGGCGCAACACACAAGGCTTTACCAGTCCGCAGGAATTGAACGGCCGCCTGGACGAGTTCAGGATTTATGGCCGGGCGCTCACTGCCATCGAGGTTTCTACGCTGCACCAAGATGGTTTGGTGCGCAACAATGGTCCGCTGTGCGATGGGGATACAGCACAGTTTTTCGGCCCCGGGTTTCCTGAGTACATCTACGATTGGAGCGGTCCGGCGGGCTTTAGCAGCGACGAGCAAAATCCGCAATTTGCTCCCTATAATGCCATTGTGCACTCCGGCGATTATTCACTTTCGCTTATGCACGAAGGATGCGTGGGTACTCCGCTGATTACGCATCTAACCTCAGATGTGGCTCCTGTGGCGGGCGTGCAGGGAGCGGAGATTTGTATCGGCGATTCGGCCACCATCAGCGCATCGGGCGCCGAGCTCGATGAGCATTACCGCTGGTACGCCGATGAGTTGGGTGAGGAGCTTATTGCGAGCGGAACTTCATCCATCACCGTATTGCCCGATCAAACCACCACGTACTATGTGAACATCAAGCCCACCGAAGACTGCCAGGGCCCCATTACCCCCGTATTGGTAAGCGTGGGTGCCGATAACGTGCAGGCCTCGGCCAGTGCTGCGGAAATATGTCCCGGAGATGAAGTCACCCTCACAGGATCCGGTGCAGCCACCTACAGTTGGAGCGGAGGCGCTGTTGACGGAGTGCCCTTTGTGCCCCAGCAAAGCACCACCTATGTGCTTACCGGAACTGATTCAGCCGGGTGTGTAGGCGTGGATTCAGTGTTGGTTACCTTGCTTAACCAACCGCTCACACCCCAAATCCAGGGAGATATGTTTTTGGATTGCGATGCAGCGGGCGTGGTGTACCACGTGGAATCTCAGCCCGGTTTTACCTATGAGTGGACGGTTCCCGATGGCGCAGGGTTTTCCGGCCAAGGCGCTGACTCCATTGTGGTGGATTTCAACAGCCAGTTTGGATGGATTACCGTAACAGCCATTTCGCCCGACGGCTGCGCGGGTAACGTCGAAGAGATTTTTGTGCAATGTGTGACCAGTATTGAGGAGCTCACAGAAGCGGGCATCACCCTTTACCCAAATCCCGTAAGCAATATGCTGTTTCTGGATTTGAGCAACAACAGCGATTTGCGCGGAGTGGAGCTGTACGATGCATCCGGCAGATTGCTCAAAACACTCCCCGTTAAGCCGGGCACCCTGCACCATGTAGATGTGGCCGGCTGGGCTGCGGGGCTGTATATCCTCAGGGCTTACAACAATGAAAAAACCATTTCATTCCGCGTAGTGAAAATGTAGTCTCGTTCATGTTGATTCGTGAGAGCGCGCAGAATCGGTTCGGTTCTGCGCGTTTTTTCTTGTGCATGCTTATTCAAATGGTTGTTGTTGCCAAATTGCAACAACGATTCAAGCTGTAAACTAATTCCTTGCGGCAAGTAGTCCCGAAGTAATAATCAGCGCTGAATGCAACAGTTTGTAATGAACATGCAACAGCGTGTAACGCATGTTAACAAGCGTGTTCGGAGATTTGCAGCAAACAAATCTTTCGAAAATATGAAACTACGCAACCTTATCGCAGCACTCTTCTTATTGCCGCTTTTTGTACAGGCCCAAATTGACTTTTCGCCCGGACTTCGGAGTTATCATCCCATGAATGGTGACTATGACAACGTATCGAATAGCGCGTTCAATTTTCACAGTAGCTTTTTCAACGCGTCATTTGGCGAGAACGCAGCAGGGTTAGACAGTACTGCCGGAGCCTTTGACGGAGCCAGCAGGGTAAATGTAAACACCCGTCTTGTCAATCAAATTGCCAATTTTTCGGTCGAAATGTGGTTTAGGGCGGAGTCTGAGTTTTTCCAGGTTCTTTTCTGGGAAGGGCTCCTCAACCAGCGGAGTGTTTGGATACGTGTTGAGCCTGTAAACAACCGGATACGATGCATTGCAGGAACTCCCAGCAGTGCTGCCATTGTGAACACGGATAGTTCTTTTGCCGATGGCGAGTGGCATCACCTGGTGCTGACTGCGGCTAATAACAATCTTTTGAGTGTGTATGTGGATGGGGTACTAAACGCTCAGGTACAGGAAAACTATACTGGTGGAGCCACAACGCAGTTTACACGCTTCGGATGTCGGGAAGATTTGAGTCAGTTTCTTACCGGTAACCTCGATGAGGTGCGCGTCTGGAACTATCCTCTTAGCGCCGCAGAGGTAAGTGCCCTCTACAACCAACCCCGCATCATGATAGACACAGAAGACCTTGGTTCTTTTTGTGCCGGGGCCACAGTTCAGGTTCCCTTTACACTGATTGGCAGTAACCAGTTTGAGGAGGATAACACCTTCTACCTGCAGCTCTCTAATCCGCAGGGCAGTTTCCGCTATCCCACAACCATTGGTAGCGCTGCCGGCACAGGCAGCGGAACCATTCAGGCTACCATTCCCGATGACGTGGGCTCGGGCAACAACTACCGTGTGCGCGTGGTGGCCTCACGGTACCCGAAAGTTTCAGACAACACCGCAAGTCTTAGCATCAACAACCCCAACGCAGCTTTGGGTAATGACATCCTTTCCGACTTACTGCTGTATTATCCTTTTGACGGCGATGCAACCGACTTTTCGGGCTTGGGACTCAATGGCTCCATGTCGGGTAGCCTTGTACCCGTTGACGATCGAAACGGCAATCCCAACAGCGCTTTGAGTTTTGGCTCAGGCGCACGCGTTGGAGTCGGCAGCCCCTTTCCTCTAACACAATTCCACAACACCCAGAATCCCATTTCCATTGCTTTCTGGCTACGCCAGAGCAGCACGCCGGCGAGTTTTGGCTATGTATTCTCAGCATGGCAGCCAACAGCAGGAGGTGGGGATGGACTGTGGATTGGCACTACCAGCAGTGGTACGGTGCGCTGGCGAGTGAACGGAAACCAGTTTGTGCAGGCAGGCAATACCAATAATCAGTGGCAGCATTTCACCTGTGTGTACACCGGTAGCCAGCTACAGATATACCGAAACGGCACCCTCATCAACACAAGCAATGTAACTGGAAACGTACGCATTCTGTCTACCATTGAAATGGGCCGCAATACTCAAGGTAATTCAGGAGCACAGGAGCTGACAGGACGGCTCGACGAGTTTAGAATTTATGGCCGGGCGCTGACTGAACATGAGGCTATGACGCTGTTTCACGATGGCCTGGTGCGCAACAACGGACCGCTGTGCGATGGGGATACAGCACAGTTTTTCGGCCCCGGGTTTCCTGAGTACATCTACGATTGGAGCGGTCCGGCGGGCTTTAGCAGCGACGAGCAAAATCCGCAATTTGCTCCCTATAATGCCATTGTGCACTCCGGCGATTATTCACTTTCGCTTATGCACGAAGGATGCGTGGGTACTCCGCTGATTACGCATCTAACCTCAGATGTGGCTCCTGTGGCGGGCGTGCAGGGAGCGGAGATTTGTATCGGCGATTCGGCCACCATCAGCGCATCGGGCGCCGAGCTCGATGAGCATTACCGCTGGTACGCCGATGAGTTGGGTGAGGAGCTTATTGCGAGCGGAACTTCATCCATCACCGTATTGCCCGATCAAACCACCACGTACTATGTGAACATCAAGCCCACCGAAGACTGCCAGGGCCCCATTACCCCCGTATTGGTAAGCGTGGGTGCCGATAACGTGCAGGCCTCGGCCAGTGCTGCGGAAATATGTCCCGGAGATGAAGTCACCCTCACAGGATCCGGTGCAGCCACCTACAGTTGGAGCGGAGGCGCTGTTGACGGAGTGCCCTTTGTGCCCCAGCAAAGCACCACCTATGTGCTTACCGGAACTGATTCAGCCGGGTGTGTAGGCGTGGATTCAGTGTTGGTTACCTTGCTTAACCAACCGCTCACACCCCAAATCCAGGGAGATATGTTTTTGGATTGCGATGCAGCGGGCGTGGTGTACCACGTGGAATCTCAGCCCGGTTTTACCTATGAGTGGACGGTTCCCGATGGCGCAGGGTTTTCCGGCCAAGGCGCTGACTCCATTGTGGTGGATTTCAACAGCCAGTTTGGATGGATTACCGTAACAGCCATTTCGCCCGACGGCTGCGCGGGTAACGTCGAAGAGATTTTTGTGCAATGTGTGACCAGTATTGAGGAGCTCACAGAAGCGGGCATCACCCTTTACCCAAATCCCGTAAGCAATATGCTGTTTCTGGATTTGAGCAACAACAGCGATTTGCGCGGAGTGGAGCTGTACGATGCATCCGGCAGATTGCTCAAAACACTCCCCGTTAAGCCGGGCACCCTGCACCATGTAGATGTGGCCGGCTGGGCTGCGGGGCTGTATATCCTCAGGGCTTACAACAATGAAAAAACCATTTCATTCCGCGTAGTGAAAATGTAGTCTCGTTCATGTTGATTCGTGAGAGCGCGCAGAATCGGTT
>REDV01000069.1 GCA_007695365.1 Cryomorphaceae bacterium
CTAATGACTGATAAATCATTCAAAACGTTCGCTTCTATGAGCGATAAAACCTTGACCGAATACATTGGGGCATTTGTAAGGCACCATCGTATGGAGCAGAATAAGACGCAGGATGAGCTGGCAAAAGCCGCCGGTATCAGTCGATCTACCCTGAGTTTGCTGGAGCGTGGTGAAACGGTTACCGTAACTACACTGATCCAGGTGTTGAGGGTTTTAGATCAACTATCCGTGCTGAGTGTTTTTGAAGTCAGGGAAACGGTAAGTCCATTGGCATTGGTAAAGCTGCAAAAGGAAAAACGCCAACGTGCACGAAGTAAATCCGCGAAAGACCAACATAAAGAAGATACAGATTGGTAAACGATGCACGTAGCAGAGGTAAAAATATGGGGGAAGTTAGCAGGTGCCGTAGCATGGGACGCAGACAATGGGTTGGCAACTTTTGAATACGATCCCGGATTCAAGCGATTGGGCTGGGATTTGGCCCCGCTAAAAATGCCTGTTTCTGATCATCGGACTCAGTTTTCATTTCCCGAACTTCGAAAGGATAAAAATACAGCATACGATACCTTCAAAGGTCTGCCGGGTTTGTTGGCCGATGCGCTTCCCGACAAATACGGAAACCAATTAATCAATCTTTGGCTGGCGCAGCAAGGTCGGCCGCAGGATAGCATGAATCCGGTAGAAATGCTCTGCTTCATAGGCACCCGGGGCATGGGTGCCCTGGAGTTTGCGCCTACAGTACTCAAGGAAAATAAAAGAACATTTTCTATTGAAATGGACAGTCTGGTAGCTACAGCACAAAAGATGCTCAACCAACGTGAAGCGTTTACAGCCCATCTCCATCAAGACGAAGAACAGGCTGTGTTGGAGATTTTGAAGATAGGTACATCTGCCGGTGGTGCTCGTCCAAAAGCGCTCATTGCATGGAATGAAAAAACAGGAGAGGTAAAATCCGGGCAAACCAAAGCACCTAAGGGATTCGAGCATTGGCTTATCAAGCTCGATGGGGTAAGCGATGTACAGTTGGGCAGCAGTCACGGCTACGGCCGGGTAGAAATGGCCTACTACAATATGGCCGTAGATTGTGGTATTGACATCATGCCATCACGACTCCTGGAAGAGAACGGCAGAGCTCATTTTATGACGAAGCGTTTTGACCGTACAGGCGGTGAAACCAGGCATCATATACAATCTTTTTGTGCCTTAAAGCATTTCGACTACAACCTGGTGAACAGTTTTAGCTATGAGCAACTCTTTCAGTGTATGCGGGAGTTGAAACTGACTTATGCAGATGCGGAGCAAATGTTCAGAAGAATGGTGTTTAATGTGGTGGCAAGGAATTGTGATGACCACACCAGGAATTTTTCCTTTTTGTTGAAGCAAGGCGGCAAATGGGAGCTTGCCCCGGCCTATGACTTGTGTCATGCCTATCGGCCGGGTAGTGAATGGGTAAGTCAGCATGCTTTAAGCATCAATGGCAAGAGAAAGGATATTACAAAAGCAGACCTATTGGTCATTGGGAAATCCATTCGCTGTAAAAAAGCACCGGAGATTGTAGATGAGATCAACGACACTGTCAATCAATGGAAAAGATATGCAGATGAGGCAAAAGTGAAACCAACCTTACGTGATGAAATAGCTAAAACCCTGGTAAACCTTAAAAAATGAGATACAAGGGCAGGGCATGTGAAATGGTTGAAACGCTTGAATTCGGTGGTTCAGATAGCGATTTCGGAACTTTTCAAAAAAACGCCTCCGTCAGTTTCTCCCCTTTCGTTCTCATGCTTCCAGCCCCTAATCCATGCTATCGCACCACCCCCGGATTGATGTATCGATTGCTTGCAAAAGTCAGTGCAATGCATATATTTGTGCTGTGCTCATTGAGCTCCAAGCCAAATAAACCATGACTTAACCAAAAACCACCAACCCATGGATTACTTCGTAAAAGTTTTGAAGAATTATGCCACCTTCACAGGTCGCGCCCGCCGGAAAGAGTATTGGATGTATGTGTTGTTTTACATCTTGTTCTCCATCGGGGTTAACATCATTGACAATGTGCTTGGCACTACCGATCCCGAAAGCGGAGTGGGATACCTCGGAGGACTGTACAGTTTGGCGCTTTTAATTCCGAGCCTCGCAGTGGGTGCCCGGCGTTTGCACGATACAGGCAAAACCGGGTGGCTTATGCTCCTGGTCTTGATTCCTGTTATCGGGTGGATAGTGTTGTTGATTTTCTTTATCCAGGATAGCCAGCCCGGAGAGAACAAGTACGGTCCAAATCCCAAGGAGGGCGAAGTGGCGATTTAATGCTATACCATGCATTTTTGAGAAAGGGCTCCACCAGGCAGCCCTTTTTTCTTGTCCGGTTTGAATCGGCAGCGAGTGGGTGATTCAGGGGGAAACAATCAAGCCCCGGCGCGTATTCAGTTCGTGCTCATTACCTCTCCAGGGCAAACGCATGTAGAGTCTCCAGATGGCGTGCGTCAATGTGTTGAAGCGTGTTGTCTTTGTTGTCAGATATATCTTCCCGTTTTCTCGTTCAAGAGGTGTGAGGGTGATTTTAAGTTAGGCAGGGTTGGATTTTCGATTGACATTCAACATCATAGCGATCCTTGCGTCTCCCCACCCGCAGACGGCGGTTAAGCCTTTTAACCGCCTGCTGGTGGCAGGAAGGTGCAAAGTGCGCAAGTGATGTTTCAAATTCAGAATCACATCTCATTCTCATCAAAAATGTTCAGTGATAAATGCGTTTGCCCTGATTATCTCACTGCCTACCGCCTGCAACTTGTGAAGGTTTCCTAAGTTTGTGCTCAAATTACCGACCTATGAAAAAAGTGGCTTTGGTAACGGGTGTTACCGGTCAGGATGGAGCGTATCTCTCTGAACTGTTGTTGGAAAAAGAATACATCGTGCACGGAATTAAGCGCCGCAGCTCGTTGTTTAACACCGAAAGAGTTGACCACCTTTACCAGGATCAGCACGAAAACAATGTGAATTTTGTGCTGCACTACGGCGATATGACCGACAGCACCAACCTTATTCGCATCATACAGGAAGTGCAGCCCGATGAAATATACAACCTCGCTGCCCAAAGCCACGTGAAGGTGTCGTTCGAAACACCCGAATATACCGCCAACAGCGACGCGCTCGGTGCGCTGCGGATTTTAGAAGCCATTCGCATCCTCGGACTGGAGAAGAAAACACGTTTTTATCAGGCCTCCACTTCAGAACTTTATGGAAAGGTAATGGAAGTACCCCAAACCGAAAAAACACCCTTCTATCCTCGCAGCCCATATGGTGTGGCAAAGCTTTACGCCTTTTGGATTACCAAAAACTACCGCGAGGCATATGGCATGTACGCCTGCAACGGAATTCTGTTTAACCATGAAAGTCCGCTGCGCGGCGAAACCTTTGTAACCCGCAAAATCACCCGGGCGGTGGCGCGCATCAAGCTCGGAATGCAAAAGAAAATCTACCTCGGTAACCTCAACGCCAAACGCGACTGGGGCCATGCGCGAGACTACGTAGAGGGAATGTGGCTGATGCTTCAACAAGAAACCCCCGACGACTATGTACTTGCCACGGGCGAGACCTATCCGGTACGTCTATTCGCCGAAAAGGCCTTTGCAGAAGTGGGCATTGAGGTAGAATGGCAGGGCGAAGACGTGAATGAAAAAGGCATCAACAAGGCCAATGGCGAAGTGCTGGTAGAAGTGGACCCGCGCTATTTTCGCCCCACCGAGGTTGACCTCCTGGTGGGAGACCCCACGCGCGCCCGGGAAGAATTGGGCTGGAAACACCGCTATAACCTCGATATGCTGATCAAAGAGATGGTGGCCAGCGACCTCAAACTCTTTCAGCGCGATAAGTACCTGAGGGAAGGCGGTCATAATGTATTGAATTACAACGAGTAGGAGATGGAAAAAACCGCGAAAATCTATGTGGCCGGGCACCGCGGAATGGTAGGGTCGGCCATTGAGCGAAAACTGCGCGAGCAGGGATTCAACAACATTGTAACCCGCTCTTCTGCAGAACTGGATTTGCGCAATCAGCAAGCCGTTCACGATTTCTTTGCCGCCGAAAAGCCGCAATACGTTTTTCTGGCCGCTGCCAAAGTAGGAGGTATTCTGGCCAACAACTCTTACCGCGCCGAGTTTCTGTACGACAACCTGATGATTGAAGTAAACGTGATTCACGCTGCCTACGAAAGCGGTGTGAAAAAGCTCATGTTCCTCGGGTCGTCGTGCATCTATCCCAAGATGGCACCGCAACCGCTCCGCGAGGATTACCTGCTTACCGGCGCACTGGAGCCTACCAACGAACCGTACGCCGTGGCCAAAATTGCAGGCATTAAGCTGTGCGAAGCCTACCGCGATCAGTACGGGGCCAACTTTATTTCGGTGATGCCCACCAATCTCTACGGCCCCAACGACAACTACGACCTGAAAAACTCACACGTATTGCCGGCCTTGATTCGCAAGTTTCACGAGGCCAAAATGGCCGGATTGCCGTCGGTTGAGATCTGGGGAACAGGTAGTCCGAAGCGTGAATTTTTGCACAGCGACGACCTCGCCGAGGCATGTGTGTTTCTGATGGAAAGCTACAGCGGCCGCGATTTTGTGAACATCGGAACAGGCCAGGATATCGCCATTGGCGACCTCGCCTTGCTCGTCAAAAACATTGTAGGCTTTGAAGGCGAGCTTACCTTTGATACCGCCAAACCCGACGGCACACCGCGCAAACTCATGGATGTTTCGCGCCTGCACGCGTTGGGCTGGAAACATCGCATTGATCTGGAAAGCGGCATCCGCAGCGTGTACCAACAATACAAGGCTAACCTTGAAGCCCCGGCTGCTTCATAGCTACTCCGCAGGTGCTCTGCTTATCCTGCTGCTGTGTTTGGCGCAACAAAGCGCAGCGCAGCACATCAACTATCGCTTGCAGCGCGATATCATGCTTCAGGTTGAGAAAGCCGTGGTGAAAGACACCCAATGGGTACACCTTGGCGACCGCCCTATCCCCATGCACAAGGTAAACCCCGATCGCATGGGGCTTTATGGAACAGATACGGCTGAGTATTACTACACCTTTACCGACCTGCTTTTGTCCAAACACCTCGTGCACATCCGCAAAAAGGATTTTGAGGTGATGATAGATCCGCTCTTTAATTTTCAGTTTGGCGATGACTTTGGCGACAGTTTGCGCACCGAGCGGGAACAAAACATTCGCACCAATACACGGGGCTTTTTAATTCAGGGAAACATCACCGACAAGGTGTCTTTCATGACCTCGTTTTACGAAAACCAGGCTGTGTTCCCCTTGTATGTGCGGCAGTTTGTGGGCGAGCGCAACGTGGTGCCGGGCATGGGGCGCGTAAAACCTTTTGGAGAGATAGGGCACGACTTTGCGATGGCTACAGGCTACGTTGTTGTGGCCCCTGCAGACTTTGTACGCATTCAATACGGCCACGACAAAAACTTTGTGGGGCACGGCTACCGCTCTCTGCTCTTGTCAGACAATACATTGAACTATCCGCACCTTCGCATTACCTGGAGTGCATGGAAAAACCGCATTCAGTACACCAGCGTGTTTGGCAAGATTCACAGCCTCCGCCGCATGCCTATGGGCGAAACGCGCGAGCCCAACTTTGCTCCGAAAGGTTTTAGCTATAACTACCTGAGCATTATGCCCTGGCGCTTTATTGAAATTGGTTTCTATGAAGCCTTCGTGTGGCGCATGTACGATGTTGAAACCGAAACCCGAACGCCCTTTATCGGCAGCACCATCAACCCCTTTATTTTCACCAACGCCGCGGGCTATGGTTTAGACGACACCAACAACGGAGTGGTGGGTATGAATCTGCGCATTCAACCTACGCGTTTTCTCCAGTTTTATGGGCAGCTGATGCTCGATGACCCCAATACCGACAAGTACGGCTACCAGGTGGGTCTTAAGATTTTTGATGCCTTTATTCCCAACCTCGATTTGCAGGCCGAGTTCAACCGCGTTACGCCGTTCACTTACGGCACTCCCGACCCCCTGCACAGCTATACCCACAACAACGAGTTTCTTGCACACCCCTGGGGAGCGGGCTTTCGAGAGTGGGTGGGGATTGTGAATTACCGCTGGCGCAGGGTACTGGCCGAGGCGCGCTTGTTTTGGGGCGATTACCAGCTCGATTACCGCATCAACCCCAATCAGCTTCCAACCACTCATCTGGGCAAAAACCCGCTGCGCCCCGAAACGCTCCGCGATGATGACAGGCCCGGCAATCCAGCCAAACACATTGCACAGGATTTTCGACTGTCATACGTGGTTAACCCTTCTTACAACATGATGATCAACGCCGGTGTAACCAACCGCTGGGTGGAGAGTCCGCAAATGCGCAACACCACTACCTTTGTGTACATTGGTATCCGCACCTATTTAGACAATCAATACTTCGATTTTTGATACATTTGAACCAACCTGCCTTCCTGTGGAACTACTAGCCATTGCTTTTTTTACCTCCTTCATCGTGGTGCTGCTCAGCACGCCGTCGCTTATTAAGGTGGCCAAGCTGAAGCACCTGGTGGATGAGCCCAAGGAGGAGCGCAAGCTGCACCGCACCAGTATTCCCACCATTGGAGGCATCATCATTTTTGCGGGAACCCTATTCTCATTGGCCTTGTGGATTCCTGCCGAACCGGCCCGCCAGGGCGGGAATTTTTGGGCCGTGGTCAAGGCCTTCAACGAGTTTAAATACATTACGGCAGCCCTGCTCATTCTCTTTTTTATTGGTGTGAAAGACGACATCATCGGCACTGCCCCCATGAAAAAGCTGCTTGGTCACATTATCGTAGCGTTTATTCTGGTGCTGATGGCCGACGTGCGTATCCATTCCATGCACGGACTTTTTGGTCTTCACGAAATTCCTGATTACGCCAGTATAGGACTGTCGCTCTTTGCATATATTGTGATTGTAAATGCCTTTAACCTGATTGACGGGGTGGATGGCCTTGCGGCCGGTATAGGGTTGATCTGCAGTGTTGTGTTTGGGATCTGGTTTTACATGGCTGATGTAATGACCTTTGCAGTGCTTGGATTTGTATTGGCCGGCGCTTTACTTGGTTTTCTGATATTCAATTTCTCCCCTGCGCGGATTTTTATGGGCGATTCCGGTAGTCTTGTCATCGGTGCCGTCATATCCATCCTCGCGGTGAGGATGATTGAAACCAACCCTGCAAAAGTTCCTGAGGTTTTTGAAAATGTTTCGACACCCGTTTTTGCAATGGCCGTTTTGGTGTACCCTCTGGTGGATACATTGCGTGTGTTCTTCTACAGGGCGGTAAAGGGTATTTCACCGTTTTCTGCCGATCGGAATCACATCCACCACAACCTTCTCTCGCTCGGTATGACCCACGGGCAAACGGTAATGATCCTCTACCTGTTTAATCTTTTGGTTGTGGCAGGAGCTGTTTCAACGGCCGGTATGAACCCCACTGCTGCATGGGTTCTGCTTTTTGTCATTGTACTCGTGGTGGTGAATATTCCGGGCATGTTGCTGTACCGCAAACAACGGGTGCCAACTTCCAAAGCTTGAGCAGCATGAAGCAGTTTGTGCCGATTGTGGTGTTGATTCTTCTCTGTGCCGAAGCCATGGCCCAGCAGTCGTACCAGTTTATCAGTAGAGACCACAACCGCGAAATTGCCAAACACATGGCGAGCCCGGAGTCTAATCTTCACGGTAACGTGCAGCCCTATCTTCAGTCGGATTTGGTGCAGGAAATGAACCCTGACTCCCTCCGCGGCGCGTCTATCTTTGAATGGAGCAACCGGATGTTTCTCAAAAGCAGGGTTCCGGAAAAAGGCGAAACCAGGTTGCGGGTTTTTCCGATGATGCAGGCCCTGGCAGGAGGAGATCTGAACAACCATCACTTAAGAGGTACTTTTGAAACGGGAGCCGGCGTTGGTTTGGGCGCCGACTTCGGCAAGCGCATTTCGGTGTACGCCGATGTGATGACGCAATATGGGCGCTATCCGCTTTTTCTTGAACAGTATATGCTCGACCGCGAAGTGAACCCCGGAAAAGGTTATGCCCGCTGGGACGGTGCAGGCCTGGCCAGCTATGATTACAACGCCTATCTCTCGGTATCACCGGCAGATCCCTTCAACATTCAGTTGGGAGTGGGAAAGAATTTCTGGGGCGACGGTATCCGCACCCTCGGATTGAGCGATCAGGCAACGAGCTACCCATTCCTCAAGCTCACCACCTCTATCTGGAATATTAAGTACGTGAACCTGTTCAACGCCATGTACGACATTCGCGATGCCAGCGGAAACTACGACCGATTTGCCCTCAAATGGAGCAGTATGCACTACCTGAGTTGGAATATCACCAAACGCATCAACTTCAGCGTTTGGGAAACAGTTATCTGGCAGAATCGCGACAATGATAACTTTCGGGGCTTTGACATCAACTACCTGAACCCCGTAATTTTTTATCGCCCGGTTGAGTTCGCACAAGGCTCATCCGACAGGGTGACGCTTGGGTCCACCTTCAGTGTAAAGATTGGCCAATCAACCAAGGCCTACGGCCAAATTGCGATTGATGAGTTTCTGCTGGATTCCCTTCGGGCCGGAAACGGGTGGTTCGGAAACAAGCAGGCATTTCAGGTTGGAATCAAATCTTTCGACGTGCTGGGCATTGAAGGGCTCGATGTGCAAACGGAGTTCAGCTACATCAGGCCTTTTTTCTACCTCCACCCCAGTGTGAAACAAAACCACACGCACTTCAATGAGCCGCTTGCACATGTACTTGGAAACAATCTTCACGAATGGATATTGCAGGCTTCCTACCGCAAGGAGCGCATGGTTTTCGATGCCATGCTCATCGTTGCGCAGTTTGGCCGCAACCCCGACACATTAAACCTGGGAGCAGACCTTTGGATAAGCGATCAGCAGCAGCCCCGACCGGCAAGCGGACATCGCACAGGCCAGGGAGTGCAGCACTGGCTCGGCTCGCTGATGCTCAGGGGGAGTTATGTGCTCGATCCGCACCTCGGCCTCAGGCTTGAGGTTACGTACCTGCCACGTTATTTGTGGGTTGATGGAAAGGCCAACTATACGCACTTTTTGCAGGTGGGCATTCGCACCGCCCTTTGGAACCGCAACCGCGATTTTTAACCGTCAAACAACTCCACGCGTTCGGTGTTAAAAATTGGCTGCCGCGGCGAGAAAAGTTACTTTTGTGCCCGATTGCAGCTCAAAGCTCATTCTGTTGATTTCACAGGAATCCGCCATCGGTAAAACAAGGTCCGCAACATTGCTTAAAGTAAAGGATATCGGGCTGCTCACAAAGGTTAGGCTTGCCTCTGTGGTGGTGATCTCTGCCGTGGCGGGATACATGATGGGCCCCGGTGAATTTTCGTTTCTTCAGCTCGCCCTCCTTATTGCCGGTGGATTTCTCGTTACAGGAGCCAGCAACGCATACAATCAGGCCATAGAGCATAACCTGGACGGCATGATGGATCGCACCCAAAAGCGTCCCATCCCCGCGGGGCGAATGACTGTGCGCGAATCCATTCTCATCGCAAGCATTTTCGCCATCTTAGGCCTCGCCTGCCTGGCGCTTATCAATACGCTGAGTGCGGTGTTGGGCTTCCTTGCGCTGTTCATGTATGTGGCCATTTACACTCCGCTCAAGCAAATAACCCCCTGGGCTGTTTTTGTGGGTGCTTTTCCAGGAGCCATACCGCCCATGCTCGGCTATATCGCGGCCTCGGGTAGTTTTGGCCTGGAGCCCGGTATTCTTTTTGCCGTACAATTTATCTGGCAGTTTCCGCATTTCTGGGCCATTGCCTGGGTGATTGACGACGATTACGCCCGTGCCGGCTTCAGTTTGCTGCCTTCCAAAGGACGCAGGGATAAATCCTCGGCATTTCAGATTTTGCTCTATTCACTTTTCCTGATTCCGGTGTCGCTGCTGCCATGGCTATTCGGCATGACAGGCGATTGGTCGGCGGTGGTGACGGGTTTGCTCGGAGTGGTTTTTGCGTGGATGGCTTACAAGCTGTTTCGTACCTGTGAGCGCAAAGAAGCGCTGGTGCTGATGTTTGCGTCTTTTGTGTACCTGCCAACCATTCAGTTGCTTTATGTGTTAGATAAGCTATGACAACACCAAATATTACAGCAGACGCCTCCTTCGCAGGAGGCCCCAATGAGCAGGCAGCCAAAACCAGAGCGCTCCGAATGTTGCTCTTTCTGGCCATCTTTAGTATGGTCATGTTTTTTGCCGGACTCACCAGTGCCTACGTGGTGCTCATGAAAGGCGAGTACTGGGTAAATATCCGCATCCCGCAGGCATTTTACATCAGCACAATCATTATCCTGGTGAGCAGCCTCACGATGCATCTTGCACTCAGGTCCTCGCGCGAGGGAAACAACGCCCGCACGCGAACCATGCTCATCGTAACCCTTGCCCTCGGCCTTGCCTTTACCGGGGCACAATACTCCGGCTGGCAACAGCTCATAGGCACGGGCAATTACGTCTCCGGAAGCATTGAAAATCTTCAGGGGACCTACGGCGAAGATTTCACCGTGTTCTTCAAGGGCAAAGAGCTTATCATGGAGAATGGTAAGTACTACTTTCCCGACGACCACTCAAGAGCAGAAGCTCTCAATGAGCGCGTGATGAGCAAAAGCAATACAGCAAGTTCGTTTATTTACGCCCTGTCCGGTTTGCACCTGGCTCACCTTGCCGGAGGTTTGATCTTCCTTATTTTCCTGGTGGTGAAGAGCTTTTTAAAACCAATTGCCGGAGTCGGCAACCTGGGAGTAAGGCAGGGAGCCACCTACTGGCACTTTCTGGACATCTTGTGGGTGTATTTGTTCTTGTTTTTGTTATTTATTCACTAAACTTGCACAAAATTTTTTCGCATGGCAGGAGAAGCAGCTAAAGCCATTGACCCCAAAGTACTCTGGGGTGGAGGTCGTTCACCATTCAGCGTGAGCTACGGTAAAATGATGATGTGGTTCTTTTTGGTGTCGGATGCCCTCACCTTTTCAGGGTTGTTGGCAGCGTACGGTTTTGTGCGCCATTCCTACACCGGTCAGTGGCCCATCGGTGAAGAGGTATTCCACGCTTTTCCTTTAATGGGCGATACGCACCTGCCGCTGATTTACGTGGCAATGATGACCTTTATTCTGATTGTGAGCTCGGTAACCATGGTGCTCGCCGTAGAGGCCGGTCATCGTCTCGATAAAAAAGGAGTGATCAAATGGCTGGCATGGACCATCGTGGGAGGTTTCTTCTTCCTCGGATCTCAGGCGTGGGAGTGGGCTCACTTTATCCATGGCTCTGCCGGGTATATTGTCACTGCCGATGGTGAGCAAGCCTGGCTTACCCAGGATGTTTCCGGGGTGAAAGACATCACCACCGTTTCGGATTTCGGCTTGATCTTCAATAAAGGCACCGAAAACGAGCGAGTGCTGAGCGGCTCTGAAGCCATTCAGGTGTACGGCAATAAAATCAAGCACGTGCAGGGTGCCAACATGATTCAAAACGAATACGGCCCCCCCCAGTATGCAAACTTTTTCTTCTTTATCACAGGTTTTCACGGCTTCCACGTATTCAGTGGCGTGGTGATTAACATTGTGATTTTCCTGATGGTCGTAAAGGGTAAATTCGACCGACTTGGCCACTACGAAATGGTTGAAAAAACCGGCCTGTACTGGCACTTTGTTGACCTCGTGTGGGTATTTGTGTTCACATTCTTCTACCTCATATAAGCCGATTACCATGGAAAGAGACGATCTGCTCGTAAACGATCAATATCCCGTTAAAGCGCTGCACAGTGAAGAAGCCGGTGTGGCCGTGCGCAAGAAAATTGTGTTTGTTACCATCCTCCTGACCGTGGTAACGATAGTTGAGGTAGCACTTGGAATCTTCATCAAGCAGGGAACCGATTTGTGGCCCGTGGTAAAGTGGAGCTTTATCGTGATGACCCTTATCAAAGCCGGATACATCGTAGCGGTGTTTATGCACCTGGGCGACGAGCGCAAATCGCTGCGCTATACCATTATCCTGCCCTACGCACTGTTCATTTTGTACCTCCTTTACATCTGTATTACCGAGTCGAACAAGCTGAACGAAATCTGGAACAACTATTTCTGATCAATCCGGAATGAAGCCAGTTTCGAAGCCTGTTAAATTTCTCGGGCTCTTTGTGCTCCTGTTGGGGCCCATTATTGCTTTCTACCTCATCTCGCGAGGAGATCACCGCTTTATTGACCTCGACTATTTTGGTCCGCGAGAAGCAATCGTGCAAAGCGATGGTTCAGTAGATACGCTCTACCACAGCATTCCTTCCTTCCGGTTGGTGAACCAGTTCGGTGATACGGTTACCGAAGCCATCATGGATGGAAAAATCGTGGTGGCCGATTTCTTTTTCTCAACCTGCCCCACCATCTGCCCTGCCATGACCAAGAACATGTCGGAATTGCAGCTTCAGCTTGATGAGCCGCACTTTCACATGGTAAAACTGCTTTCGCATACGGTGAATCCGGTGTACGACACGCCTCCCGTGCTACTGGCATACGGAGAAAAGCACGAGGCTGATTTTGATCGCTGGACATTTCTTACCGGCGATAAAGAACAAATTTACCGTCTTGGTGTTGAGGGTTATATGCTGCCTGCGCAAGAAGACGCACTGGCTCCCGGTGGTTTTCTGCATTCAGAAATGTTTGTGCTGATTGACACAAAAGGCCACATACGCGGTTATTACGACGGAACCAAGATGATTGAAATGCGAAGGCTCATCAATGATATCAAAATTCTCATCAAGCAACTAAAAGAGTTATGAGCCAATCAACAGCTCAGCAACCGATGCCGTACAAGGCTTTGATTATTACGCTCTCGATGGCGGTGCCACTCGCTGTGGCAGCGCTTTTTTTTGTGAAGATTGAAGGATACGATTTGAGCTTTTTGCCGGGTATATACGCTACAATCAATGGTTTAACGGCAGTTCTATTGGTGTTGGCTTTGCTGGCCATCAAGCAAGGTAAAATAGACCTGCACAAAAAGTTGATGATGACAGCACTTGTGTTTTCGGCGGCCTTTTTGGTGCTCTACGTGCTTTACCACATCACATCCGAGTCAACACCATACGGTGGAGAGGGATGGGTGCGCAGCCTGTACTTCTTTGTGCTTTTAACCCATATTCTGCTTTCCGTGGCCATCATTCCGCTGGTGCTTTTTACCTTTGTGAGAGGTTGGGTGGGACACTACGAGCAGCACAAAAAACTTGCGCGCATCACCTGGCCTATGTGGTTCTATGTGGCTGTGACAGGTGTGGTGGTTTACCTCATGATTTCGCCGTATTATACCTAACTTAGCGTCGTGAAAAGAAACCTCATATTCGTGTTCTTTGCGCTTGCAATCCTATGCCTCTGGGGTATGGATGCGGAGGCTCAATGCGCGATGTGCAAGGCTGCCAACGAGTCTGCCCTCGACGAGGATTCCGGTATTGGTATCAACGAGGGAATTATCTACCTGATGGGTATTCCGTACATCCTGCTCGGTGTGCTTGGCTATCTGTTCTTCAGAAAGCAAATCGGTGGATTCTTCAGGGAATTTGCCGACATTCACAAATAATTCGTTCTTGATTTTTGAGCTTATTGAGAAAGACGGAGGGATAAGGCCCGATGAAGTCTTGGCAACCTGAATGCACCCTTTTGTGCGGCCGTGGTGCCAATTCCTTCCCGCCAATGCGGGAAAAATGAGCAGCGTTTACGACCCAACTACCTATGTAATCTCTGCCCACGCAGAGATTTTTTTTTGGAATGAAATGAACATACGTCAACTACTTTCAAAACGCATCCTCGTGCTCGACGGCGCCATGGGAACCATGATTCAGCAGCACAAACTGGAGGAAGAAGATTACCGCGGGGCTGAATTTGCCCACTGGCCTTGTTTGGTGAAAGGCAACAACGATTTGCTTAGTGTTACACAGCCCGGTATCATTGCTGACATTCATCGTGCATACCTCGATGCAGGTGCCGACATCCTCGAGACCAATACATTCAATAGTACTTCCATCTCGCAGGCAGATTATCAAATGGAGGAGCTGGTGTATCGCATCAATTTTGAGTCGGCACACATTGCGCGCATGGTAGCCGACGAGTTTACCGAAAAATATCCCTCGCAACCAAGGTTTGTGGCAGGCTCAATCGGGCCCACCAACCGTACGGCCTCTCTATCTCCGGACGTAAACCGCCCGGCTTTCCGAAATGTGGACTTCGATACCTTGGTTGAAGCCTATGCTGAGCAATGTAGAGCGCTGATGGATGGGGGCTGCCATTTGCTGATGGTTGAAACCGTGTTTGATACCCTAAACGCCAAGGCGGCGCTTTTTGCCATTTCGGGTGTGTTTGAGGAGCGCAGCGAAGAAATTCCTGTCATGATTTCGGGCACCATCACCGATGCCAGCGGGCGCACCCTCTCCGGTCAAACCCCTACCTCTTTTGCCATATCGGTTTCGCATTTTCCATTGCTGAGTATTGGCTTCAACTGTGCCCTGGGTGCAGATCAGTTGCGCCCGCACGTACAGGAGCTGTCGCGGTTCACCCATCTCCCTGTAAGTGCGCATCCCAATGCTGGGCTTCCCAATGAGATGGGGGGGTATGACCAATCACCCGCTGCCATGGCCAGCTTATTGGAGCCATTCCTCAAGGAAGGCTTGCTCAATATCGTGGGAGGCTGCTGCGGAACCACGCCCGCTCACATTCGCGAACTGGCCGATCTTGTATCCCGTTACCAACCACGCAAATTGGCTGAACATGCAAAGTGAGGTAAAGCTGGTACTCAGCGGACTCGAGCCACTGTTGGTGCGAAACGACAGCAATTTTGTGAACGTTGGCGAACGAACGAACGTTACCGGCTCCCGTAAATTCTTGAAGCTCATAAAGCAAGAGAAGTTTGAAGAAGCCCTGGATGTGGCGCTTGATCAGGTGCGCGGTGGCGCGCAGATTCTTGACGTGAACATGGACGAAGGAATGATTGACGGCAAGGCAGCCATGGTTACCTTTCTCAACCTCATTGCTTCGGAGCCCGAAATCAGCCGCATTCCTATCATGATTGATTCTTCCAACTGGGAAATCATCGAGGCCGGACTGAAATGCGTGCAAGGTAAAGCAGTGGTGAATTCTATCAGTCTCAAGGAAGGCGAGGCGGAGTTTATCCGTCAGGCTTCGCTTATTAAGCGCTACGGTGCGGCAACCGTTGTGATGGCATTCGACGAGCAAGGGCAGGCAGATACCCTGCAGCGGCGTATTGACATTTGCCAGAGGGCCTACCGCATCCTTACCCAAGAAGTGAACTTCCGTGCAAGCGATATCATTTTCGACCCCAACATTTTTCCTGTTGGAACGGGTATGGAGGAGCACGCCAACTACGCCATTGATTTTATAGAGGCCACGCGTTGGATCAAGCAAAACCTGCCCGGTGCCCTGGTGAGCGGCGGGGTGAGTAATATTTCCTTTTCTTTTCGGGGCAATGATGCGGTGCGCGAAGCCATGCACGCGGCTTTTCTCTACCACGCCATTAGGGCAGGGATGGATATGGGTATTGTAAATCCGGGCATGCTTCAGGTGTACAGCGAGATTCCCGCCGATTTACTGGAGCATGTAGAGGATGTACTGTTCAACCGAAGGCCCGACGCCACCGAGCGCCTGCTCTCACTGGCCGAAAACGTGTCTCAAAAGGAGAAGAAAGCCGAAACGGAACAGGAGTGGAGACGCCTGCCGGTAGAAGAGCGATTGCAACACGCCCTGGTGCACGGGCAGGCCGATTTTATTGAGAGCGATACCGAAGAGGCCCGGCTAACTTTAAACAGTCCGCTCAAGGTGATTGAAGGCCCGTTGATGGACGGAATGAACGTGGTGGGCGACCTTTTTGGCTCGGGGAAAATGTTCCTGCCGCAAGTGGTAAAAAGCGCCCGCGTTATGAAAAAGGCTGTTGAGTACCTCACGCCTTTTTTGGAGGCCGAAAGCGGTGATGGTCAGCGTCAGGCTGCGGGCAAAGTGCTGATGGCCACGGTAAAGGGAGATGTGCACGACATCGGTAAGAACATCGTGGGCGTGGTGCTCGGTTGCAACAATTATGAAGTGATTGATCTGGGAGTGATGGTGCCGGCCGATAAGATTGTAGCGGCTGCCAAAGAACACGAGGTAGATGTTGTAGGGCTGAGCGGTTTGATTACTCCCTCGCTGGATGAAATGATATTTACGGCCAGGCAGATGCGAGAAGCCGGATTAAACCTTCCCTTGCTGATTGGAGGAGCCACTACCTCACGGGTGCACACGGCCGTGAAGATTCAGGAACATTATAATCCCGGAACCACCGTTCACGTGCAGGACGCCAGCAAGGCGGTGACGGTAGTGGAGCAGCTTCTGGGCCCGCGCCACGACCAGTTCGTTGAAAATGTGCGACGCGACTATGATGCTGTGCGCCAAACCTACGCGAAGAAAACGGCCCAAAAGACTTATTTGTCCTTGCAAGAAGCCCGAAGTAATAAATTGAAAATCAATTGGAATGAACAGCCTCCTGCGAAGCCAGGCTTTATAGGGAGAAAGAGTTTCAGGAACATGAGTATCCAAACACTCAGCGAGTATATTGACTGGACACCCTTTTTCCACGCTTGGGAAATGCGCGCCAGGTTTCCGGGAATTCTAACACACGAAACATACGGAACCGAGGCAAGCCGATTGTACAGCGACGCCCGTCAAATGCTCAACCTCATTGAGCGCGAAAACTGGATTCGGGCTCATGGCGTGTTGGCCATTTGGCCCGCACACTCCAACAACGAGGATCAGATTGTGCTCTATACCGACGACCAACGTGAAGAAGAACTGGCCCGGGTAAACTGTCTTCGCCAACAACTACAACGGGCAGATGGAGTTCCCAACTTGGCTTTGTGCGACTTTGTGGCGCCTGCCAGTAGCGGATTTCGCGATTACGCAGGCGGGTTTGCAGTAACCGCCGGCATAGGCCTCGATGAAAAAGTAGCCGAGTTTGAGCGGGATCACGATCAGTATCGGGTCATTTTGCTCAAAGCCCTTGCCGACCGCCTGGTAGAGGCATTTGCGGAGTATCTTCACCTTTTGTTGCGCCGTGAAATATGGGCCTATGCCTCGGATGAACAATTGGATAACGACGCGATAATTCGCGAAGAATACCGCGGAATCCGACCTGCGCCCGGTTATCCGGCATGTCCGGATCACACCGAAAAGCCCCTGCTGTTTTCATTGCTCAACGCAAGCGAAGAAACTGGTATCACGCTGACTGAAAATTTGGCAATGGTTCCTACGGCCTCTGTATGTGGCATGTATTTTGCCCACCCAGAATCAAGGTATTTTGGGGTGGGTAAGTTGTGTAAAGATCAGGTTGCCGACCTCGCAAACAGAAAAAGCATTCCCTTCGCAGAAATGGAGAAATGGTTATCTTCAAGCCTTCAATACTAACCGGTCGGCTGCGCACAACTAACAGATCTTACACCTTGAAAATCAAGATTCTTATCCTATTGTTTTTCGCCGTGAACCTGCCCTCTGTGTGGGCGCAGGAACCAGTGCAGCTGGCCAAAATCAATGCAGACTGCATCGGAGCGGTAACGATTCGCGACAGTATCGGGCCCGTTTTTTCACCCCAGGGCTGGGGAAACAAACTGGAAATACAGGGCTATAAGCTCGGTGACCCTATGTTTATTGAGCAGGAACACAACTCCGTTTGGTACAAATTTACGGCGCCGTATGATGCTGTGTTAGAAATGGATATTGTGCCCATCTTTCCTGAAGACGATTTTGACTTCATGATCTTCTATTATGATGGCCCTAACTTTTGTCAAACGGTAATAGATGGCACAGCCATTCCTGTGCGATCCAATATTTCGCGTAAAAATGTGGAAGTTGACGGCTACACTGGCTTGAGTAAGAGAGCAGTAAATGAGTACGTTCCATCCGGTCCCGGCGATCCATACAGCCGCGCATTATCGGTGAAAAAAGGCCAGCAATACTACTTGTTGGTTGACAACCCTTTTCGCGAAAACCGCGGTCACTTTGTGTATCTGCACTTTCACAAGGTTGACAAAGCTGACCCACGCAAGCGAGACGAGCCCGAGGAAAAAACCTATGAGGTGCGCACCACCAGGCTGAACATTGAGATCCGCGACAAGGAAACAGGAAGACCAGTTGAGGCCTTCGTAACCATAGAGGGAAGCGCTGACGGCAAGAATGTAGAATTAGAGGGAGTAAGCGACCATCAATTGGAACTTGCCAGTTACCGCGCGTACTACGTTTCGGCGTTGGCCAAGGGCTATATGCTCGCAACAAAGGCCTTTATGCCTGCACGCGACGATGAGTATTTCGTGACTATAGACCTAAAGAAAATCAAGCAAGGTGAGCGCATTACGCTCGAGGACATCAAGTTTATTGAAGACAAGGCTGAATTCCTTGAGAAGAGTCAGACAGCCCTCGCAAAACTAAAAAAGTTCATGCTCGAAAACCCCGATATCCAAGTGGAAATCGGCGGGCATGTAAATGGCCTCTCCAAGAAGAACAAGAAAGAATACAAGGAGCTAAGCACAATTAGGGCAGAGGCGGTTGAGCAATTTCTTGTAGAGCACGGCATTGAGTCTTCGCGCATGAAGGTAAAGGGCTACGGCAACTCCGAAATGCTTTTTCCTGATCCGGTCAATCAGGGGCAGATGGAGGCCAATCGCAGGGTGGAGATTAAAATTCTGCGCAACTAAAAAACCATTGATGGTGTGCTTACACCGTTTGTAAAAAACGAGCGGTGGAGTAAAAGCGCAGTTCTACCTTTATCCTTCCGAAACCGACTGTTTTCTATGAAGCATCTTTTCGTACTGATTTTCAGTAGTACATTGGCTATAGCTCCGCTATCTGCGCAGTATGTGCTTTCACTGGAGGAATGCCTTGAATTTGCACTCAAAAACAACCTCCAACTCAAACAAACCGAGCTCAATGTCGAGCGATCTATGGTGAACAAAGAGCGGGCAATAGCTGATTTTCTTCCTTCTGTAAACACTGGCGCGAGCTATGGGGTGAACTATGGTCAGCGGATTGACCCTTTTACCAACCAATTTGCTACCAATAGCGTAGCATCGGCCAATTTGTTTGGGAGCACGTCGCTCACATTGTTTTCGGGTTTAACCAAGGTCAACACCCTTAAGCAGAGTAGGTATGCGTGGTTGGCGAGCATTAAGGATGTAGATGGAGTGCAGAACAGCCTGCGTCTTAATGTTACCATGGCCTACCTCAATGTGCTGTTTGCTCGGGAGCTCTTGTTCATTGCAGACAACCAGCTCGAAATTACCCGACAACAGGTTGATCGAACAAAATCATTGGTGGATGCAGGTCAGTTGCCAAGAGTCTCGCTGCTCGATCTTGAATCGCAAATGGCCTCCGAGGAACTGAATGTAGTAAACGCTCAGAATGATCTGACCATAGCCAAAGTTTCACTTGTGCAAATTCTCCAAATTGAAGACATCCGGGTGGATGACTTTGATGTGGCTGCACCCGCGGTTGATAACCTCAGGCCAACTCCACTGGTTATTTCGTCCGATGAGGTGTTTAATGCAGCCCTCTCCCTGATGCCCGAAGTTCAGGCGGCCGAGTACAGAATTGCAAGCGCTCAATCGGGACTGGCGGCAGCCCGGGGCCGGCATAGCCCCACATTGGCTTTGGGAGCGCAAATCGGAACAGGTTACTCGGAATTGAATGTGATTCGAAACCAGGTGGGCGTTGCCGATATACCCTTTGGATTTGTGGAGGGTACCGGGCAACAAGTCTTCGTTCAGCAGCCTATTTTGATGGATGATGGCCCCAGGCCTTTTCAGGATCAGTTCAGGGACAATTTCAACCGCAATCTGGCTTTGAATCTCACCATCCCCATTTTTAATGGCTGGCAGGTTCGCACCGGTGTACAGCAGGCGCGTATTGACCTCGAAAGCGCGCAGTTGGCACTTGAGGAGCGTAGAAATGAATTGTACCAGGATATCCGAAGGGCACACGCGGATGCCTCTGCGGCCCACAAACAGTTTTTGGCCTCCAGCAAAGCGGTTGAAGCCCTGGGTGAAAATTTCAACTATGCCGAGGCACGCTTTCAGCAAAAGGCCATCAATGCGGTGGAGTATTTCGACATTAAAACACGCCTAACCAACGCCGAGTCTAACCTGGCTCAGGCAAAGTTCAACTACCTGTTCCGAACCAAAATCCTTGATTTTTATCAAGGTAAGCCCATTTCGCTCGACTAAACCATCTACACCATGTTCAGGAATAAGAAACGCAATTACATCCTGCTTGCTGTTCTAGTAATAGTACTCGTAGTGATTGGTGTTGTGAGGAAAAAATCATCTTCGGGTGCCCACAAGGTGCTAACCGCAAAGGCTCAATTGCGCGATATTACCGAAACGGTTTCGGCAAACGGAAAAATTCAGCCCGAAAAAGACGTGGTTATCAACTCCGACGTGGCCGGTCAGATTATTGATCTTTTTGTTCGCGAGGGCGACCGCGTTTCACAGGGTGATTTGCTGCTGTTAATCAACCCCGATATTTTTGAATCTGCGCTGAACCGGGCAGAGGCTGCTTTGAATAACGCCCGCGCCAATTTATCTACCAGCAAGGCAAGACTTACGCAGGCAAAAGCCCAGCTTATCCAGGCAGAGCGTGCCTACAACCGAAACGAAGCCCTGCTGAAGCAAGGAGCGATTAGCGATGCGGAGTTTGAACAGTTTGAAGCTAACTATGAAGTGGCCAAGGCCGATGTGGATGCCTCTGAACAATCGGTAGAAGCAGCGCGATTCAATGTGGCCAGCGCTCAGGCAACACGAAATGAAGCGGCGGATAATCTTAAACGGACATCTCTTTATGCGCCGCGCGATGGCATTGTATCTGCTCTGGCGCGCGAGAAAGGCGAAAGTGTACTCGGAACCCAGCAAATGCAGCCCACCGAGATTATGCGTATTTCAGACATGAGCTCTATGGAAGTGGATGTGGATGTGAATGAAAGCGACATCATCCGGATTTCAATGGGCGACACTGCATTGCTGGAAGTGGATGCTTACCTCGATCGGAAATTTAAAGGTGTGGTTACCGAAATCGCCAATGCAGCCAAAAATGTAGGAGGTTTATCGACCGATCAGGTCACCAATTTTTCAGTTAAAATCAGCGTGCTCAAGCAATCCTATGAAGACCTCGTTACAGAGCGATCTCCCTGGCCATTCCGCCCCGGTATGTCTGCCACCGTGGAAATCCTCACGCAAACCGGCACCGATTTGCTCACCATTCCGGTTGAAGCGGTCACTACCCGCAGCGATACCGCCAGCGCCCGCGGTAAAGACCGGTTCACTCACAGCGCTGCAACCACCTCCGAGAACAAAGACCGCAAAGATGTGGTTTGTGTGTTTCGCTACGACAATGGGGTGGCGCGGCTTGCACCCGTTGAAACAGGCATTCAGGACAGTAGGTTTATTGAGATCAAAAGCGGCCTGAAAGAAGGCGATGTGGTGATTCGGGGTCCGTACGAGGTAGTAAGCCGAAAACTTATCAATGGTGATGAGGTTGAGGAGTCAACGGAAGCAGAAGTTTTTAAAATTCGCAGATAATGGCGCTGATTCTATGTATTGACACGGCCACCCATGTGTGCTCTGTGGCATTGACTGAGAACGGGTCTTCGCGCGCTTCGCGGTGCATTCAAAGCAAAGGCTATAGTCATGCGGAAAATTTGCACCTGATGATTGATGAGGTGATGCGGGAGGCCAATGTGCAGGCTGAAGAGCTGGTTGCGGTGGCGGTGAGCATGGGGCCGGGCTCGTACACAGGCCTACGCATCGGAATGGCGGCTGCCAAAGGCCTTTGCTATGCACTGAACCTGCCGTTAATCGGAGTTTCTACCTTGGAGCTTGTTCAATCACATCCGCATGTTACTGAATCGGGGCCCGCTTTTGTTGTGCCCATGATTGATGCCCGGCGCAATGAGGTTTATGCTGCGGTTTACGATATGCAAGGTGATTGTGTGCTCGAAGAACAGCCCGTGATTCTTGACGAACACCCGTTTGAAAGATTCCTGAACCTCGGTACTACGGTGTTTGCAGGTGATGGCTCAGATAAGTTCAGGGACCAGTGTACACACCCCAACGCTGTTTTTGTCGCAGAGGCAATTCCCGACGCAAAAAATATGGGACCTTTGGCGTTGAGAAAGTTGACATTGGCTCAAACCGAGAGCCTTGCCTACAGTGAGCCTCATTACCTGAAAGAGTTTATAGCGGGGAAGCCTAAAAAATTGCTTTGAGAGCTACTGTAATCAGCCTTTCCGAAGCAGTGATTTTTGGGCCCATGTCTGCTCCATCCAATGCCCGCAGGTTAACCTGATTACGACGGCAGCCGTAGCGCCAATGATCGAACCAAAATACACATCTTCAAAGAAGTGCTGGCCCAGATACACCCTCGAGTAGTTAACAAGCAAGGCAGCCAGAAAAAACAGAAAGCCCAGGTAGTTTTTTCGGCTCATCATGGCGAGCATAAGAAACATGGCAAAGGCAGTACTTGCATGGCCCGATGGAAAACTATTGAATACGGCCAGTTCTATATGCTGCGCAGTTTCTACAAACTCGCTGCTGCCAAAAAAGCCAAGGGGCCGAAGCGCATCCGGAAATATCAGAAACTTTAAAAACAGAACTGTAAGCCCCGAAGCAGCAAAAGTTGCCGCTCCCAGCGCTCCACGTCCTAACTGTATTAATGTAAGCAGGGTGATTACCACAAGAAAGAACAGCCCATCGCCTACATGCGTATATAAAGCGAAGAAGCCATCGGCCCAATTGGCTCGGTTACTGTTGAAAAAGAGAAACAACTCCTCTTTTCTCCAAAATTGCATGGCTGCGGCACCCATTGCAAGGTAAAGCAGATAGGGTATCACAAACCATCGGTTGTCGACAAGCGTGCGCGCAAGTTTTTGAGTGCTCATTTGCGCAACAGCCGTTTAAAGAAGTAACGAAAACTGACTCCAAGTACCCCGATGCCATATCGCACACTTCGCGAGAAATTGATGGACGAGGCTTCCTCAAAATACCGGGTAGGGCAGGTAATTTCGCCCACGTCGTAACCCGCATGCAACAGCGCTCCAAGCATTTGATTATCGAAGACAAAATCTTCCGACATCTCCATAAAATCAACACTTTTCAGTGCATTTCGCGAGAAGGCCCGGTAGCCTGTATGGTATTCCGAAAGCTTCTTGTTCATCAAAATGTTTTGAGTGAGCGTGAGAAAGCGGTTCGCAATGTATTTGTACAAGGGCATGCCTCCTTTCAGTGCCCCTTTTCCCAGAATTCTTGAGGCGGTAACTACCTGAAAAACATCGTTGGAAATCAAATAGGCCATGGAGTGGATCAGGCGGGGTGTGTATTGATAGTCGGGATGAAGCATGACTATAATATCAGCGCCCGTTTCAAGAGCCTTCATGTAGCACGACTTCTGATTGCCCCCATATCCCCGGTTTATTTCATGCTCAATTACATGGTCAATTCCGAGCTTTTTGGCCAGTGATACCGTGTTGTCCTGGCTTTTGTCATCGGTGAGAATGACCTCGTCCACAATATCAAACGGAATCTCCTTGTAGGTCTGCTCAAGAGTTGCCTCGGCATTGTACGCCGGCATTATTACAGTTAATTTTTTTCCTTGTATCACCGACTTATTTTCTGAGTTTGTGAAGGTCTGCGAAGCTAACGAAAAAAGCCCACAGCTCAAGAGTACTTGTTCAGTAGCCGGGTGGCTTCGCGCTTACTGAGGCCGCTCATTTCTAACTGACTTACAATGTTGAGCACGAATTCGGGATTTGTCTTGCCATATTCACGAAGTGCCCAGCCAATGGCTTTACGGATGAAAAAATCGTGATGGCTGGCCAGTTTCTCAACCAATTCGGCAAGCAGGGCTTCGTCGGTTTGTGTTTTGTGCTTGAGTTGAAATAGCAAGGAGCAGCGGAGCAACCACATATTTTGCCCTTTGAGCCATTTGCTAACCGCGGGTCTGATTTGCCCGGGGTGCTTTTGAAAGTGGTGACCCAGTATTTTGGATGCGATATAGTCAACGCTGTCCCACCATGATTGATTTGTGATGAGGTGTTCAAAAAGAGGAAGTATAGTTGCGCCCCAGTGTTTGCGATGGCGATAGAGTTCTTCTTGCCCACAGTAGTGCATTTCTCTCCACGGCAGTTCCCAGCATGACAGCACAAAAGCTCTCAGTTCATTCATATCAGGATGCCACGGATTGGATTGATTGAATGATTTGAGCGCTTCGCGTCGTTCTGTGGCGTCAACCCCAATGAATGGGAAACGGTTTTTCATGTACTGCTCCATTTGCCCTGCCCGAGAGGGATTACTGTATCTTTGCAATGCTAGCAGTAAATCGTCGGCTCGCTTCATGCTGCAAAATAAAAAACCCCGCTCCAACAAAGTTGGGGCGAGGTAAAAGAATAATGACGAAAACCTTCCTGGTGCTCATCATTACCGCTTTTGTTGTACAGCTGATGACTGGTTTGCGAAAGTAAAAGTAGGGTAATGTTGCTGCCCTCGTATGGCGTTTTAAACCAAAATATCGCAATTGTTTACATGTCTGAG
Organism: Cryomorphaceae bacterium; assembly: GCA_007695365.1. NCBI lineage: Bacteria > Pseudomonadati > Bacteroidota > Flavobacteriia > Flavobacteriales > Cryomorphaceae > Cryomorphaceae bacterium. The sequence goes on from REDV01000069.1 coordinate 24,663, forward strand.
CTGTATTGTGAATGCAAAAAGTCAACAACCACAGTGGGTTGGGTGTTTTTTCGACTACCGCGGTTTTCTCACCTCCAATAAGCGTTAATATGGGTTCAAGGGCTAAAGTGAATTTGATTTTTGGATTACTGGCGGGGTATATTCTCCTTCAGTTCCTTTGGTGGGCCTATTTGCTTTGGACGCTGAATGCGGATTACTACACTTTGAAACAGGAACTTCTCCTGGCCTGGGGTGTGGAGGCAGATATGGCACCTGCTGAAGAATTGCGACGAAAACACTGGATGGTGATTGGCGAAGGCATGATATTTTTGAGCTTACTCATTATTGGGATATTGCTCACAGCACGTTACATGAAACGAGATATTCGCCTTGCGCAGTTGCAACGCAACTTTCTGTTGTCGGTATCACATGAGCTCAAAACACCCATAGCGGCCACTAAGCTGTATCTTCAAACCTTGAAAAAGCGAAAACTTGAGCCTGCCAAAGAAGCCGAGTATCTGGATCGCGCCCTGAAGGGAAACGACCGACTAGAGGCTTTGGTAGAGAAAATAATTCTCGCCACTCGTTTGGAGCATTCAAATATAGACCTGAAAAAGTCAAGGCAACTGCTTGAGCCCTTCGTGCGGGATTGTGTTGCCACTCTTACGGCCATTGATGAGGGGAAACATAAATTTTCAGTAGAAATTGAGTCGGGGATTGCGGTGATGACAGATTCTCTGGCATTGGAAACCATGATAATAAACCTGCTTGAGAATGCCGTAAAATACTCCCCTGCCGAATCTGAAATTATTGTGCGAGCAGCCAACGTAGGTCATAACGTTGAGTTTTCAGTAACCAACCCTGGTTCCATTTCAGTGGAGGATCAGAAACATGTCTTCGATAAGTTTTTCAGAGCAGGCAACGAGGAAACCAGAACCACCAAAGGAACGGGCGTGGGGTTGTACCTTGTGAAAGAACTTGCGATATTAAGTGGCGGCGGAGTAAACGTGAATGTCTCCGGCCAATCGGTTAAGTTTTCACTTGAGTTGCCTGTTGGCTAACCAAAAAAAACGACCCCGCTTTGAGGCGGGGCCGAAGGATATTTTCAGGAGTAGTTTTGACTTCTACCAGTTATCGAGCACATGTATAGTACCCTGGAACTTGCAAAGGCCGTTGTCAATATCGAGCAGGTAGTAGTACACATCACCGCGCTGGTCCTCTGCACCCCAGCATACTTGTCGGGTGTTTACATCGCAGCGGTAGTTATCACTTTCATACACTACCTTTCCCCATCGGTCTAAGATGGTTACAACGGTGCTGAATACGGTTGAGTTGGGCACTACCCATACATCGTTAATTCCGTCTCGGTTGGGCGTAATCACATTGGGGATTTCATCCACGCTGCTGAGCGAAGAGGGCACTTCCACCACGGTTGAGTTTCCGCACACGTCTGTGATGGTTACTTCAAAAACACCTTCCTCGGCATCGTTTGCGGTAACTGTACCCACAGCACTGATGTTTCCAAAGGTAGCGGGGCCTTCCCAAGCGTAGGAGTAATCCTGGGGGTTTTCACCGGCTCCGCCGCTTACTTCAGTTACTGAAAGCGTTACAGACAATCCCGTACAAAGCGGCTTAGAGGCTGCTGAGGCTTCAATGGGCAGCAGTATGGGTACCGTTACTGTGGTGGTAGCTGTGGTTGTTACATCACAAATATCGGTTACAGTTACAGTGTAAATTTCTGTTTGGTTGGGAGATACGGTTATAGATGGGGTGTTTTCTCCGGTGTCCCATTCGTAGATGAAACCACCTGCTCCACCACTCACGCTGGCATTGAGGGTTTGGGCATCACCCGGACAAACCGATGTTGGCTCGGGCAGGCTAACCTCCAGGGGGTCATATTCGGGCACCACTACGGTAACAGAAGCGAACTCTGAAGTACCTCCGCAATCATCGGTTACCTGTAGAAAGTACTCGGTTGTAACGAGTGGATTTACCGTAATGGATTGACCGGGGTCAAAACCTGTCCACTGGTACTGGTAAGGAGCTGCCCCACCTTCTGCATTACCTGTGAGAACTACTTCGTCGCCGGCGCACAGCACGGTTACTTCATCGCCCGGCAGGGCTGTTGGCGCTTCCAGCGGGATGAAATATACGGCAACGGAGTCGGTAGCCACCACGCCGCATTCATCGGTAACACTTACCAGGTACCAGGTAATGGTTTGGGTGCCGTCAGGAGCTACAGTAATTTGAGGAGTAGTAGGCCCGGTATTCCATTGATAGGAAAGATCGCCCTGCCCGTCTGTTCCGGTTGCGGTGAGGTTTACCGTTTGCCCCACACAGTTGATGGTGTCATTGGGTGAGGTGTTGACAAATGGCCCGGGTTGCACATTGTTTGTGACCGTGACCGAAGCGTATTCCGGACTGAGCCCACAACCATCGGTTACCACGAGGATGTAGGTTTCTGATTGTCCGGGCGGCGGTGGTTCCACCATGGTTGATGGCCCCGTTGCAACGATGGTGGTGGAGTCGGGTAGGGCCCATTCGTAGAGATAGGGAGGTACCCCGCCGCTTGCTGAGCCTGCAATTTCCACAAGATCGGTTGCGCAGTCAATGGTCACATCAGTGGTCACCACAGGAAAGGTGTATTCGTTGAAAATGGGGATGGAAGCTGTAGCAGTTACGGTGTCGCCGCAAACATTAACGGTAACCGCCGAAATGACAAGTGAGTCAACCTGAGATCCAAGCCCGGTAGCAAGAGTAATGATATCCACGCAAACGGTATCTACACCGGGAGGGAAAACCACAAAGTTCTGGTCTGGCTCAATGTAGTGCACACCCGGCAAGGCAGAGCCGCTAAGTTCAAAAAATGCAGTGTCCACACCCATGGTGTCAGGCCGGAAGAGGCAAAACTCAGCGTTGGTGCATCCGGCAACGAGACCGTCAATAAAGTCGTTTTCGCCGAGTTCAAAGCCGGGAACAACGGGGTTTACATCGAGGTCAACAATCAGATTGGAAACAAAACTGCCTTTCTCGAGAAATACGCCAGAGTCCAGCGCACCGTCACCCACATTGGCAATCGCGAGTTTCATGTGATAAACTTCGCCGCATTGAACGAGTGCCTGGGCAGTAATTGGGGTGGTGTAACCTCCAAAGCAAATATCTGAGGCCATACCGTTTCCATTACCTCCCCCGTTGTTTACGAAGAATTCAGCGTTGCATGGGCAAGGGCCACCGCCACCGGGAGGGTTGCAAGTCCCGCCTGTACCGCCAGTGCCATTATTTACTGTGTTGATAGCTACAGGCGTGGTTGTTCCGGGTACCAAGGCAATATTCGCTGCATCGCCGGTAAAAGGGCCGCTGATTCCGGGCCCACTGATAAAAAACCCAAAAACATCATTAAAGCTGCTACACACAAAACCGTGATATTCTCGAGATGAGAAGATGAAGTTAAACTTAACGGAATCTCCTGAGGGGATAAAGTCAAATTCTACAACTGTAACATCAAAAAGGGTGCCCGATACCAATTGAGAGAGATCTGGGTCCGAGCCCGAACCGTCTCCATCGGCGATGGCTCCGCATGTTGCGATTTGAACGTTTTTCGTAGTCATCATCATTCCTTCTTCAAACGGAAAGCCCGCACCCTCGCTTTCGAAAGTGCCAACCCGTGGCACAATGATATCGCCGTCAAAGCCATTATAGGTTACGTTAAAGGCATCGATTCCCTCACCCAGCAGAAACTCATTCACGATTTCTTCAACCGTGAGGTTGTTTTGGGTTTGTGTCTGCGCCAGCGTGAATAATGGAATAAAAACGATGGCTAAGAAAGCTAAGGAAATACGTGTCGATTGATTCATTGTATGACGTTTTCGGTTAGAGGTGCTGTTATCTCAGATTAGAAGATACAAGTCAGTAGCCTATGGGTTGGAGGATAAAGGTACGCGAATTACGGATAAAAACACAAAACCCTGCTAATAAGCAGGGTTTTGAAATTGCTAAAGGGTCGGTCTCTACCAGTTATCGAGCACATGTATAGTACCTTGGAACTTGCAAAGGCCGTTGTCAATATCGAGCAGGTAGTAGTACACATCACCGCGCTGGTCCTCTGCACCCCAGCATACTTGTCGGGTGTTTACATCGCAGCGGTAGTTATCACTTTCATACACTACCTTTCCCCATCGGTCTAAGATGGTTACAACGGTGCTGAATACGGTTGAGTTGGGCACTACCCATACATCGTTAATTCCGTCTCGGTTGGGCGTAATCACATTGGGGATTTCATCCACGCTGCTGAGCGAAGAGGGCACTTCCACCACGGTTGAGTTTCCGCACACGTCTGTGATGGTTACTTCAAAAACACCTTCCTCGGCATCGTTTGCGGTAACTGTACCCACAGCACTGATGTTTCCAAAGGTAGCGGGGCCTTCCCAAGCGTAGGAGTAATCCTGGGGGTTTTCACCGGCTCCGCCGCTTACTTCAGTTACTGAAAGCGTTACAGACAATCCCGTACAAAGCGGCTTAGAGGCTGCTGAGGCTTCAATGGGCAGCAGTATGGGTACCGTTACTGTGGTGGTAGCTGTGGTTGTTACATCACAAATATCGGTTACAGTTACAGTGTAAATTTCTGTTTGGTTGGGAGATACGGTTATAGATGGGGTGTTTTCTCCGGTGTCCCATTCGTAGATGAAACCACCTGCTCCACCACTCACGCTGGCATTGAGGGTTTGGGCATCACCCGGACAAACCGATGTTGGCTCGGGCAGGCTAACCTCCAGGGGGTCATATTCGGGCACCACTACGGTAACAGAAGCGAACTCTGAAGTACCTCCGCAATCATCGGTTACCTGTAGAAAGTACTCGGTTGTAACGAGTGGATTTACCGTAATGGATTGACCGGGGTCAAAACCTGTCCACTGGTACTGGTAAGGAGCTGCCCCACCTTCTGCATTACCTGTGAGAACTACTTCGTCGCCGGCGCACAGCACGGTTACTTCATCGCCCGGCAGGGCTGTTGGCGCTTCCAGCGGGATGAAATATACGGCAACGGAGTCGGTAGCCACCACGCCGCATTCATCGGTAACACTTACCAGGTACCAGGTAATGGTTTGGGTGCCGTCAGGAGCTACAGTAATTTGAGGAGTAGTAGGCCCGGTATTCCATTGATAGGAAAGATCGCCCTGCCCGTCTGTTCCGGTTGCGGTGAGGTTTACCGTTTGCCCCACACAGTTGATGGTGTCATTGGGTGAGGTGTTGACAAATGGCCCGGGTTGCACATTGTTTGTGACCGTGACCGAAGCGTATTCCGGACTGAGCCCACAACCATCGGTTACCACGAGGATGTAGGTTTCTGATTGTCCGGGCGGCGGTGGTTCCACCATGGTTGATGGCCCCGTTGCAACGATGGTGGTGGAGTCGGGTAGGGCCCATTCGTAGAGATAGGGAGGTACCCCGCCGCTTGCTGAGCCTGCAATTTCCACAAGATCGGTTGCGCAGTCAATGGTCACATCAGTGGTCACCACAGGAAAGGTGTATTCGTTGAAAATGGG
>REDV01000070.1 GCA_007695365.1 Cryomorphaceae bacterium
GTTCAAATGTGTCGTTACCAAACAAACTTCTTTCTACTATCGGATCATTAACGATGAAATCGAAATTATCTCTATCAGTGATAATCGACAAGATCCTGATAGAATTGAAGATGAATTAAAACACTGGCGTTAATCCTTCCATCCGCTTCGCCAACGTACCGTCGCCGTTCTTCGCGTTTTTTTAGGTGATGGTGAAGTTATCATATCCCCAATTTGGACCTTCAACTTCACACATTCCTTGAAAGCTGCGAAGCAGGCTACTCGCATTGCTCAAAGGTCAGCTGCTTCCAGTTGATGCCGTCATCTTGCCCCGGCCTTAAACTTCGCAATGGCGTTTTTGGTGAAATCCGAAAGCACGAGTTGTCCGCTCATGGCTGCGCGTTCGGCGAGCAGTTCATCCCAATGGTCTGTACCTTCCCAGAAAATGCGCTTCAACATGCGCATGGCCTCGGGGTTGCTGGCCGAGAGCTTGGCAGAAAGCGCGTCAATGGCGGCATCCATTTCCTCGGCCGATTCAAAAATCTCCGCATAAAGTCCTTGCTCACGTGCCCACTCCGCACTTTTCCATTCCGTGGCGTTGATGGCCAACTGGCTCATGGCGGCGTTGCCTATTTTTCGCGCTACAGCCGGTCCTACCACAAACGGGCCAATGCCTACTGCCAATTCGCTCAGCTTAACAGAGGCGTGTACTGTAGCAAAGCAGTAATCCGTAGCCGACGCAACGCCTACGCCACCGCCTACCGCTTTTCCCTGCACCCGACCTATAATCAGTTTGTTGCTGGTTCTGCATGCATTGATAACCTTTGCAAAACCCGAGAAGAATTCCTTTCCCGTAGCGAGATCTTCAATGCCGGCCAGCTCGTCGAAACTGGCGCCTGCACAAAAGGCACGATCGCCTCCGGAGCGCAACACCACCACACGTATTTCGGGTCGGTCGTTGCAAGAGCGAATGGTATCTGCGAGTTTGTTCAACAGCTTTCCGGGGAGCGAGTTACTCAGCGGGTGAAAAAATTCAATGGTGGCAATTCCATTATCTGTGTGCAGGCTTACATGTCCGAGGTCTTTGGCTTCAGCGTTCATAAGTGGTGTTTTAGGGTTGACAAATCTACAAATTCAAGGGCTCACACAAAGGTCTTGCAGTTCCAAGGTTCCTTGCTTTTTTGGTTCGGTGAATGATGCGTGTGGTGTGGCAGAAACAGCATGACATACCTACTTTCGCACAGAACTTTTAACCGGCTTTCATGGTGCGCCCAATTCTTGCCTTTCTGCTTGCGTTTTCACTTTGGTGTGGGACAGCTTGTGCCCAGCCCGCAAACCACATGCTCGTGGGCTACTGGCACAACTGGAATGATATGAACGCGCCGTATATTCCGCTCAGTCAGGTGGATGAACGCTACGATGTGATAGCGCTCTCGTTCGCCATTCCGGTTTCTGCAAGCGATATGACGATGCAGTTTGTGCCCGACGGAACAACCCCCGCCGTGCTTCAGACCGAGATTGCAGCCCTCAAGGCCCAGGGCAAAAAAGTAGTGATCAGCGTTGGGGGCGCCACTGCAAGCGTGAGTCTCGACACCGAAGACCAGAAGAATGATTTTGTGCAATCCATGAGCGACATCATTTCCCAATATGGATTCAACGGACTGGATATTGACATTGAATACGGTAGCACCATTCTGGCCGCCGGCGGAACCATTTCCAACCCCACCAGCGCATCACAGCTCAATTTGATTGAAGCGGTAAAGGAAATCATGGAGCACTACCATATTGAGAACGGTGAAAAGCTGTTCCTGACTTTTGCTCCCGAAACTGCTTATGTGCAGGGTGGCCAGTCGGGCTATGGCGGAATTTGGGGCGGATATCTGCCACTGCTCGATGCCTTGCGCGATTCCATCGACATTTTGCAGGTTCAGCTGTACAACAGCGGAACCATGTTTGGCATTGATGGCGTGGTGTACGAGCAAGGTAACGCCGATTTTATCGTGGCCATGACCGAGGCTGTGATTCAAGGTTTTCAGACGGCGGGTGGCTTTTTTGAGGGCTTTCCGGCCGAAAAGGTGGCTGTGGGTTTGCCGGCCTGTGAATTGGCAGCGGGTGGGGGATATGTGGAGCCCGACGAAGTCATACAAGCCATGCATTACCTGCTGGGCAACGGGCCGCAACCGGGCAGTTATGCACTGGCTCAACCGGATGCTTACGCCGATTTGAAAGGCATGATGACCTGGAGCATCAACTGGGATGCGGTGCAATCGTGTGCAGGTGACCATAGTTTTGCCGAAACCTACGAAGAGATTTTCGGGCTTGTAACAGGGTTGGAGGAAGATCAAGTGCATGCCTGGAAGCTGTTTCCCAATCCGGCCCGGGAAGTCCTGTATCTTGAAGGGATTTCGTCCGGAGAGCCTGTTCAGGTGCTGGATATGATGGGAAGACACTTGGCGCAACAGGTGATGTTTCACGGCGAGGCGTTGGATATAAGCGCATTACCGGTCGGCACCTATGTGCTCAGAGCTGGTCTGCAATCGCGACTGTTTGTAAAAGAGTAGAGCTCAGATATGCACGGGAAAAGGATCGTGCAATGTGTTGGGAGCACCCACAAAATGTGATTCTTCTTCGGATACAAGACAAGCCTTTAGATCTGCGCGAATAAGCGGTTCATCAATTTGCTGCCCAATAAACACCAGTTCGTTCATGCGATCGCCCCAACGCGGGTGCCAGCGACTTTCGATGAATGCACGATTGTACACGAAACTTTCAAAACGAAGTCGCTCGGATTCGGGCATGCTGTCCCACCAAACACCGGCCCGCTCAAGTCGCAACGAGCCTCCCGCCTGACTGAAGTTCAATGCATCATTGGGGCGGGTGGCCAGCCAGAAAAGTCCTTTGGCGCGAATAAGACCTGAGGGGTATTGTTCGTTGAGATAGCGCCACAACCGCTCGGGGTGAAAAGGCCGGGCATCGCGGAAAACGAAAGATGAAATTCCGTATTCCTCGGTTTCGGGGGTGTGCTCGCCGCCTTCCAATTCGCGCTGCCATCCGGCCGAGCTCTGGGCTTTTTCAAAGTCAAACAGCCCCGTGTTCAGAATGTCGCCGGGAGCTACACGGCCAAACTCCGAACGAATAATGCGTGCATCCGGATTGAGTTTTTGAAGTGCCGATTGCAGTACGCCCAGGTCTTCTTCGGTTACGAGGTCGCACTTGTTAAGGATAATCACATTGGCGAACTCCACCTGGTCGGTCAGCAGGTTCACGATGGTTCGGTAATCTCCTTCCATGTCCGTCAGCCCTCTGTCTGCCAGCAATTCATCCGTTCCAAAATCGCGAAAAAAGTTGAAGGCATCCACCACGGTAACCATCGTATCAATCTTGCTGAAACGGCTCATATCTATATCGTTGTCCTCGTCCACAAAAGTGAAAGTTTGGGCAACAGGCACCGGCTCGCTGATTCCCGTACTCTCAATCAACAGGTAGTCAAAACGGTTCTCGCGTGCAAGGCGTTCTACCTCTACCATCAGGTCTTCGCGCAGGGTGCAGCAAATGCATCCGTTGCTCATTTCTACGAGCTTTTCATCGGTTCGACTCAGGATGTTTTCGTTCTCCACGGTGCGGGCGTCAATGTTTACCTCGCTCATATCGTTCACGATCACCGCAACTTTAAGGCCTTGCTTGTTGTGAAGAACATGGTTAAGAAGGGTGGTCTTTCCTGCTCCAAGAAATCCACTGAGTACCGTTACGGGTAGAAGTTGGTCAGTAGGGGTCATACAGGCTTTATTGCGATTGTGTCGCAAATATAAACAGAACAAATGACCGGAGTCGCTACGGAATCATTTTTTCCATTCTTTCTGGAATTCACGAGAAGTGGTAGAAGGATGGTTTCTCCCGTGGGATGGGAACTTTTACTACCCGCAGCGGTTGATAGGTTGATGGAGATCAAAAACCTGCAGCCGGACGAGTTGGACCGAATTATTGAAATGGCATGGGAGGACAGAACCCCTTTTGAGGCCATCAACCATCAATTTGGTATCACCGAAGCCGGGGTGGTAAAACTGATGCGCACGCATTTACGGGGGGCAAGCTTCAGGCGCTGGAGAAAGCGGGTAAACAGCGGCGTAAGCAGCAAACACGCCAAAAAACAACCTGCGGGCATGCAGCGATTTAAAAGTCGCATGCAACGCCACATCACGGGAAACAGAATCAGTAAACGCTAAGGTTTACGCATCTTTGAGTTTCTTCACCATAGTGAGAATGGTGGCGAGCGCTACCGTCTCTCCGGTTTCGTCGTACACGTCCACAAGAAAGCGCACAATGCCTTTGGCGATATCGTCGTCGGAGCGTTTTTCCTGGTCAATTTTTTCTTTCACGGTAAGCCGCACGCCAATGGTCATGCCCGGGTACACGGGTTTGGTGAAGCGACATTCGTCAATTCCGTAGTTGAGCAGAACGGGCCCCTTTTTGGCTTCCACAAACAATCCGGCAGCCTTTGAGAGCACAAAGTAGCCGTGGGCAACGCGTTGCTCAAAGATGGTTCCCTCCAACGAGGTGGCATCTACGTGGGCGTAAAAATTGTCGCCGCTCACATTGGCAAAGTTGGCAATGTCGGTCTCGGTTACCGTGTGTTTGGCGGTAGTGACGGTATCGCCTACTCTGAGTTCTTCAAAGTGTTTGCGGAAAACATGCGGTTCGCTTTCGGTTTGCTTGCCGCCGTATTGGTACACCTGCGTAATTTCCGAAAGGGTAGTGGGAGAGCCCTGAATGGCTGTGCGTTGCAGGTAGTGCAACACGCCTCGTTTTCCGCCCATTTCCTCGCCGCCACCAGCGCGTCCGGGGCCACCGTGAACCAGTAAAGGCATAGGCGATCCGTGTCCGGTAGATTCTTTGGCGCAGTCGCGGTTCAGTATCAGAATGCGGCCGTGGTGCGACGCAGCCCCGATGGTGAATTCCCGCGCCAGTTGATCGTTGTAGGTAGTGAGCGAACACACCAGAGATCCTTTTCCGAGTTTGGTGAGCTGGATGGCTTCGTCCAACGATTTGTAAGGCATGATGGTGCTTACAGGTCCAAAGGCCTCTACCTCATGCGACGCCAGGTTTTCGAAAGGCCGGTCGTTGCGGAGCAATACCGGAGCCATAAAAGCACCTTTGGCCACATCGGCGCCGATGACTTCCAGGAGGGCATCTCCACCATAGACCACTTCCGAGGCGGTTTTGAGTTGGGCCAGTTTTTCCTGCACTTCTTTAAGCTGCTCTTTTCCGGCGAGTGCTCCCATTCTCACGCCTTCGGCCTGTGGGTCTCCAATGGTGGTTTTGGCCAATGCCTTACCCAGCGCAATCTGCACGTCCTCCACCATGTTTTCGGGCACGATGATGCGACGAACAGCCGTACATTTTTGTCCGCATTTTACGGTCATTTCCTTGCGCACTTCTTTGATAAACAGCTCAAATTCTTCGGTTCCGGGAGTAGCATCTTCACCAAGTACGGCTGCGTTCAGCGAGTCGGCTTCCATGTTGAACGGAACCGATTCGTCCAGAATACGGGCGTGGCCTTTGAGCATGCGTCCTGTAGAGGCAGAGCCGGTAAAGGTCACCACATCCTGGGAGTATACAGAGTCAAGAATGCCGTTGGCCGATCCGCAGATGAGTTGCAGGGCTCCGTTGGGCAGAATACCCGAAGCGGCAATATCTTCTACCATCAATTGGGTAAGGTAGGAGGTGAGCGTGGCAGGCTTCACCACGGCGGGCACACCGGCCAGGAGGTTAACCGCAATTTTCTCGAGCATTCCCCAAATGGGAAAGTTAAAAGCGTTGATGTGAATGGCCACCCCTTCTTTCGGTACCATGATGTGGTGACCGATAAAGGATCCGCCGCGCGAAAGGGGAGCGGTGTCGCCATCCACGTAGTATGACTGATTTGGGAACTGTTTGCGAAGACTTGCATAGGCAAAGAGGTTGCCGATACCACCTTCTATGTCAATCCAGCTATCGGTTTGAGTAGCGCCAGTGGCATAGCTCAGTTCGTAATATCTTTGTTTGCGCTCTATGAGGTAGAGTGCAAGTGCTTTCAGCATACGACCTCTTTCCTGGAAGGTCATTTTGCGCAGGGCGGGACCACCTACCGTGCGGCCAAAGTGCAGCATATCTTCAAAAGACAGTCCATCAGCGGTAGCCATTGCAATGGTTTCGCCTGTAATGGCATTGTAAAGGGGCTTTCCGTCACCGTGGCCTTCTACCCATTTTCCGCCTATGTAGTTCTTCAGTTTATGAGCCATGTTTTCCTGGTTTTTTCCTTTGAATAGATTGCCGTAAAGTTCCGCATTCTGCCCGAACTGAACCAATTTTTCGGTAAAGACCTGACTATGGGTTTAGTCTTGACACCGGAAGCGAATGGTGTACCGTGCGCCGGACTCATTGTCCATTTGTACTGAACCATCCAATTGCTCTGCGAGGGTGTGGATAAGTTCTACGCCGAGGCTGTGCAATTCGTGCATTTCGAGGCCTTCAGGAAAGCCCTGTCCGTTATCAGCAACCACCAGCTCGTAATCCTTGTTTCCGAGATCGCGCAACTTTATTTCCAGCAGCCCCGTATTGCCGGTAAAGGCATGTTTTAGCGCGTTGGTAATGATTTCATTCACCATTAAACCCAGCGGAATAAGCGTATTGACTCCCATTTTTTCAACTTCCGTATCGATGCGAAAATCAATCTCCTTTCTCACAGCATAAATCCGAATCAGGTCATTGGCGAGCTTGGTGAAGTAGTCTTTCATATTGATGCTCGTGAAATCCTTGGAACGATAAAGTTCTTCATGCACCAGCGCCATAGAGCGGATGCGGTTTTGCGACTCATTGAACTGGGCCAACACCTCAGGGTCTTTGATGTTTTCGGATTGAAGCCTTAGCAAACTGGTGATGATTTGCAGGTTGTTTTTTACCCTGTGGTGTACTTCTTTGAGCAAGGTTTCTTTCTCTTCTTTACTCACCCGGGTTGCCTGAAGGTTGGCGTTGGCTTCCTGCAGGCTCTTGTTCAGTTGACTGATGGATCGTGAGCGCAGCATAATCACCATGGCGATTACAGCTATGGCCACCAGCGCAATCAGCATTGTGTTGCGGGCCAGTTCTGCGTTTTGCAACTCCAGCTCTTTGAGGCGTTGTTCCTGCTCTAACCGGTTGATTTCGTTCTGACTTTGCTCCAGTGCAAAAGACGCTTGTACATCGCGTACATTTTTCGTGAGGTTAATGTGATTGAGCGAATCTTTTAGTTCGTTGTGAATCAGTATGTATTTATATGCGTCGGCATGTTGATTGATTTGAGCGAAATACTTTGCCAAAGCTTCCAGCCGGGCAATTTCTATTTCAGTATAACCCTTGCCATCTATGGCGAGTCGGGATTTTTCGAGATAATCATAGGCGATGTCATTTTTTCCAATTGAAATGTATGTCTCTGCCAGATTCAAATAAGCAATACCCATGTCTCTGTGGTCGCCCGGTGCTGTCCGCTTGAGATCGAGCGATAAATGAAGATATTTGAGCGCGCTGTCAGGAATTCCCTCGTCTGACATTAACAGGCCAAGGTTGTTGTAGGCATAGGATAACCGGCGTTTTTCACCCGTCGGTTTTCGAATGTAAATGCTCTCGCTAAAGTAGTATCTCGCAGAGTCGTTATGGCCGAGCTTGCGGTGAACCAGACCAATATTGTTATAGGTATCGGCCAGAGCTTGCGGTTCCTTTAGGTTTCTGCGAATGGCCAGTGCGCGCCAATGCACTTCCAAAGCCTCGTTATACTCTTCGCGGTTTTTGTACACATTGCCAATGTTATTAAGCGTGGTGCCAATTTGGGTACTGTCCCGAAACTCCTCTGCAATTTCGAGGGCTTTCAGCAAGGTTTCCAGTGCTTTGATTTCGAGGGCAGCGTTCTTGTAGGTAACGCCCAGATTATTCAGCGCTTTACCGTATTGTTCACGTGTTTCGGGTTTGTTTAATCCATCCACCCATTTTCGTTTGTAATAGATAGACTTCATAGAACTGCGCTCACTCCATGCAAGTTGCCCCGCTATGCCGTAGGCGCGTATAATGGGTTTTCCGGGAGGAAACTCTTCGAGCGTTTGGATAGCTTCCTCAACGTAATTTATAGCTGGAGCATATCGGCCGTGTTTCCTGTGCAGGTCTGCCAATTCAACTTTTGCGTATGCTTTCCACAGAGGAATGCTCGCCTGTTCAGCCAGGTCTCTTGCAAGATGCAAAAAGGCGAACGCTTCAGCAGTATCCGTTTGAAGTTTAGCCAGTGCAAATAATGCCGGTATCCTCAATGTGTCGTGTTGCGCTGAATCTATAACCTTTCTCAGACTATCCTCGTGGTGGTTCGTGGCCCGAAGGGTATTGCCTTTAAAGACTAGCAATGACGCAGCCATCAAAATCAATATGATTCTTTGGGCGCTGAGTGCGCAGTTTTTTAAGGAAGTAGGGTGATTAGAAAATGCGATGGACATACCTTGTTTTCACTGCGAAAAACCGCTTAATGTAGCGAGAAGTTCGGATTCAATTCAGGATCTACATCGGCAAACTCGGTAATTTCACCATCAAATTCTTCGGTTCGGGTTTTTGCCGCCTGCAAAAAGGCTTCGGCCAGCTTTTTCTGGTGTGATTTGCGCAAGGCAATCTGTAGCCTTCTCAGGGTTCCTTTGGGTTGGCGCTTGGCAATCAGCACCCAGCGGGTTTCATTTTTAGACAGCCTGTAAAAAGAAAGTTGCAGATGTACATCACAGCTTCCTTCCATCCATTTGGCCGACATCCGGTAGTTTGCAATACTGTCTTCCAACACCCAGGTCATGGCTTTGCCTTTGTAGTTAACCATGGCGGTGGCGTGGGTGGTTTCAGAGATGTTCGGGGTGACTTGAGGCTCTGAGAGTTGCGGAATGAGCTCTTTGTAAAACCACGTTTCATTGGCCAGCGCATAACAGGTATTGATGGGTTTTTTAATATCCATCACACTCATGGTTGTAACATGCGGAATAAAGAAACCCACAGAAAGCATGAGCATCAATACCACCAGGAAAACAATCAGTACTACAATCGCAAGCATCGCTCTATTTTGGCACGAATGTACAGAATTGGACTCGGATTTTTCAAGGCCTGTCCGCTGACCAAAGTATCAATAGCTGGGAATTTGGGTACATTCGCGGTGTGGAGAAGGTAAGCCCAATCAAATTTCAATTTGGAGCAAAGTGCCTGTGCGCTTCCTTATTGCCGTTGGTGTTTTTGCTTTATTCCGTAGTTGCTTTTGCCACACCTCCTGATTCTGTAAGCTTTAAATCTGAGCGCGCATGGCTGGTGGGCTCGACCGGAACGCTCATTGCCGGGGGAACACTCATTGGCCTGAATGAGTTGTGGTACAAAGACCAACCACGAACCTCTTTCCATCTCTTTGACGACCTTGGCGATTGGAAGCAAATGGACAAAGCCGGACACGCTATGACTTCCTATTACATGGGCCGCATGGGTATTCGTGCAATGCAATGGACAGGCACTGAGCGCAAAAAAGCCATCTGGATAGGAGGGAGTTATGGTTTTGCTTACCTCACAGCGATAGAGGTGCTTGATGGCTTTTCGGCAGAGTGGGGATTTTCTCTGAGCGATATGGCGGCCAATGCCGTGGGAGCCGCGCTGGTGATAGGGCAGGAGTTGCACTGGGGAGACCAGAGAATGCAATTAAAGTTTTCGGTTCACCACTCACCTTATGCGCAATACCGCCCCAATGTATTGGGAAGCAATGGTCTTGAGCGACTATTGAAAGACTACAACGGCCAAACCTACTGGTTGTCAATAAATGGTGCCTCGTGGTTCAACCAAAAGCCCCAATGGCTGCCTGTGTGGTTGAACCTTGCCCTAGGTTACAGCGCTGATGGCATGACAGGAGGAAGCAGCAACCCTTCTTTTGATGCCCAGGGAAATCCGCTGCCGGCTTTTGACCGCCAGCGCCAGGTTTACCTGAGTTTTGATGTGGATCTGACGCGTATCAAAACCCGTTCAAAGGTGCTTAAAACATGTTTTGAACTGGTGAGCTTTGTGAAAATACCTGCTCCTGCCATCGAGTTTAACCAGAGGGGTGGAGTAAGAGGTTATTGGCTTTACTTCTGACGTATTTTCGACGCATCCAGACAGTACACAATCATTTCCTCAGCCCGCATCACTCTCAGCTTTCCGAAATGAAAATCTCCGGGGTTTTCAGTCACAATGATTTCACAACCCGCGTTTTCAGCAGCGAAATACTCGAGGCCGTCTTCAAAATCACTGACATTTTCTTGCCGGATGGTGCGCTGAACCACGTACTCATCAACGGCTGCAATTCCTATGTGCCTGGCAATAAGAGCCAGCTTCTTTCCTGCCACAGCGCGCCCCGACTTCTTCTCGGCAAAGTAAAACGCAATGGCCAGACAAATAGGAGAGGTATAGAGGCTGTAGTTTCCAAATTCGGGGAGACTCAACACGCGTGAGGCATAACTGAAAAGCGGGTATTCCCTGTTGACCACCGCAACAAGGATATTGGCATCCACAAAGATTTTCATTTTCGGGAATCGAAGAATTCATCCCGCGTACTTTTGCGGGAACGCGGCTTGGTGTGGTACTCTGCCTTGCCTTCGGCTACTTGCTCAACCCAATCGGAAATGGGCAAAGACTCCAAATCCTTGTACTCGCCTGTGCATACCTTCCTCAGAAGGAATTCGGTGAGACGCGAAACACTGGTGTTGTTTCGGGCGGCAAATTCTTTGGCCAACTCGATAATCTGAGCATCAAAGGATAATGTGATTTTTGAGTCCATGACCTGAAATTTTAAATTGACCTGATAAGCATTAATACGACAAAGATAAAAAACCTTTACGTACTATAAAAGGTCTGCTGTGTTTTTCCGAACCATCATTTGATTATCTCCATCTCCACAAAGACCGGTAAATGGTCGGAAACGCCACCGTAATAGCTGTCACCACCATAGGTTTTACTGGGGTATTCTACTCCTTGCGGATTGGTGTATATCATCCAGGGTTCACGCAGGATTCCAGCAGCATCTGGTCTCACGGAAAGGCCAGTAGCAGCATTGAGCAATGACCAGCTTACCAGGATCTGATCCAGCATACTCCATTCTCCTCGGTAATTGAAGGTTCCTTCTCCGCGCGACCACGCCGCTGCGTGCAGGTTGTAAAGCGGAAGTTCTGTTTGGTCAGCCCTTGTAGCACCCCCGAGAATTTCGGCCATACTTTCGTTGTCCGGGTTGTCGTTGAAGTCACCCATTACCAGTATTTTGCAATCAGGTTGAGTTTGCTGCAAAGAATCAATGCGATAGCGCACCTGGGCTGCCATGGCATTGCGGTTGGGAGCACTTTTTTCTACACCTCCATAGCGCGAAGGCCAGTGGTTTACAAAAACATGCAGTGTGTCAGAGCCGTTCACCAGTCCTTTGGCGTAGAGCACTTCACGGGTAGGACCGCCGGAGGTTACCAGCGGAATGGTAAAATAATCCTCGTGAAGCAGCGAAAAGCGATTGGGTTTGTAAAAAAGGGCAACATCAATGCCCCGGCGATCGGGGCTGTCGCGATGAACAATACCATAACCGGCGGCGGCAATTTCCTTTTGTTTGGCGAGGTCCAGCAGTACAGTGCGGTTTTCCACTTCGCATAGACCCACAAGGTCGGGCAGTTCGCCCGGAGGTATGGCTGCAATAACCCGCGCGAGGTCTTCCTGCTTTTTGAGGTAGCGCTCCCTGGTCCATTGCTTTGCAGCATCGGGCACAAACTCGTTGTCATTAATGTTCGGATCATTTACTGTATCGAACAGATTTTCAACATTGTAAAAGGCAACAGAAAAAGGAGTTGATTTATGGGTTGATTGAGCTGAGGCGGAGATTGAGACGCAAATCAAGATTGTAGCCGCCAGCTTTTCAGGGGTGAGAAAGGCAATCATATTAGTGGTAGGTTGGTCTAATCATTGTCGATGCGTTTCATTTCCAGTTCATCAAACCAGAAGTCATCATTTGGAACATCCATGCGCAGCTCTTCCGTCCGACCGTGGCCGTCTACGATAAACTGCGCGGTTCCGATGGGCAGCATGTGCACTTCGCTCCAGTGAAGAATAAAAGTATCGTGATTCATGGGCTCAAGCCATCCGTGAAACAGCGGCGTGGGCACCATTTGAAACCGAAGCGTATCGTTTTCCAGCCACACTTTGGTATTTCCATACATCGGTCCGCCGTAAGTGCCGGCGTAATCAGCAAGTGGCAAGCTGTGGTTGGGCGAATCGCTGCGCAGTTCCATCAGGTTTTGAACCCGCGCATTTTCTTGTTTCTGTTTGTTTTGGCTGTAGCTCATGAACAGTTCACTCCAATTGGTTTCGTCATCGTTGGTTCCAATCACGAAATCCATCAAAGTGAGGTGCAGTACATGTGGAAGGATGGTAACGTTGTTCGAGAGAATCACAAACCCGGCATTTTTTCCGGGAATCATGGTGAGGTTCGAAATCATGGCGTCGTATCCACCGCCGTGGCTCACAATTTTTTCGCCTCGGTAGGTTTTCAAACTCCAACCGAGACCGTACCCTGAAAAGGTTTGACCGGGGTAGGTGCGCTCCGCGAAAGCGCTGATAGGTTGAGGGTTGAAATTGGTCCACATTTCGCGCCACCTGTCTTCTGTAAAGATGGTTTTGCCGTTCCATTTTCCGCGGTTTAGCTGCAGGGTCATCCAACTGCAAAGATCCTCGGTGCACGAAACAAGTGCCCCGGCCGGAGCCATATTGTCCCAGTTGATGTAGGGAATGGGGATGTTTTCTCCAGGTTGGCCGGAGTGGGGTATGGCCACGTTGCCGAATGCCGGTATTTGTGATACGCTGGTGAGGGTGCGCTTCATGCCGATGGGCTCCAGGATGCGCGACCGCACGAAGTCAGCCCAGCCTTCCCCGCTTACTTTTTCCAGCACCAAGCCCGCGGCTACGTACATAATGTTTTGGTATCCGTAACCATCCCTGAACTCAAACTTCGGCTCCAGGTATCGCGCTCCGCGCACCACTTCCTCCATGCTGAGTGTAGATGCGTGCCACAGCAAATCTCCGCTGAATGTTCCGAGTCCGCTGCGATGCGTGAGCAAATCCTTGATGGTCATTTGTTGTGTTACCCAGGGGTCGTATAACTTGAACCATGGTAGGTGGGTGACTACTTTATCGTCCCATGAAATTTTCCCTTCATCCACCAATATTGCAAGCGCGGCCCCGGTAAAAGCCTTCGAAATGGAAGCGATGGCATAGAGCGATTGCCCATCTGTGGTGTTGCTTTTTCCTTTTTCGAGTACACCAAATCCGCGGTTAAAAACCACATCACCGTCTTGCACAATGGCCACCGAAAGCCCTGGTACGTTCCATACCGTGCGGAGCGAGTCGATGCGCTTTTCCAGTTTCGCGTAGTCTTTTTGCTGACCAATGAGCGCATTGCCAATAAACAGCGTGAAAACTAATGTGATGTGAATGCGAAGGGTCATAGGGTTTGATTGAGTTTAGGGGTGAATGAAAAGGCAAGCAACGGCATCAAAACCCGTGCTCACTGATGGTTTGTTTGTCCTCGTCGCTCAGTTGAAGATCTCGTGCTGCTGCTTCGGGGCGCGGACGTGCAAATGCAAGCAGTGCCATTCCCACGAGGGCGATGGCCATAAATGATTTGTCCGCATAAATCATGAACCAGATGGTTGCGAACAATATGGCTCCTTCAAGACTTGCCCATCGAACAATCAATCCGGACTGATAATGCGTAAGTTTCTGCGTGAGATTGGGTGCCTGCCTGGCAACTTTCAGTATATTGTTGAAATACCACCAACCACCAAGGACTCCGAAAGCCAGCAGGCCAACAGGTAGCGCAAAAAGAAGCGGGTCATCCACGCTGGCCGCATCAATTTCAGATGGGTGAAGAAACACAAAGCGCACCAAGGCAAGAAACAAAATGGTGCCCATTAGCAGGACTCCATGAATGATGCGAAGTGATTGAAAATAAGAGCTTTTTCCTTCCATTTTCAAAAGTTTAGTCGCTAAAGATAAAATACACCGCCAAAACGAGGAAGAACAAACCGATTAAATGATTGGGCCGCAGTACCTCATTTTTGAAGAAAAGCAGAGAGAACAATACAAACACAATCAGTGTGATGACCTCTTGAATGACTTTGAGTTGAAGCAGCGAAAAGGGCCCTCCGTTGCCTTGATAGCCTATGCGATTGGCAGGGATGAGCAAGCTGTACTCAAAAAGGGCTATACCCCAACTAACAAGAATAATGGCCAGTAACCCCAGACTTTCCAGCCCCTTCAGGCTTTTGAACTTGAGATGACCGTACCAGGCCATGGTCATAAATGCGTTGGAGAAAATGAGCATAACAATGGTGTAGATTCCTTTCATGACGTGCTGATTGTATTGTGGCAAATGTACCTCGGACTCCTGCAAAATCGCACAGGTGATTTCTGTATCTTCGGCGCATGAAAAAATCAATTTGCATCCTGGGGTTTGCGTTGGCAGGTTTTGTGCTTTTTCAGGCCTGCGAAGAGCAATCACAACAAACAGAAACTGAGAAAACCGCTAAGTTCAAAATGGCCGAAGACAGTGAACTGGCCCTTTTGATGCGCCAGCTCACCGATGAAACCGAAGCTATACGTGAGGCAGTGATGGCCGGCGAGACCCATCCTCTTTGGAAAAGAGTTCAGGAACTGCACACAGCCATCCCTACCGACCCCGCAAGTTCAGGCCCCGTATTTCAGGGGTTTTCAGAGGCATTTATTGGTGCAGTGCGCGAAATGGAAGCAGCCGATTCGCTGGGAGTGAAGCATTTCAACGCTGTTATTGATCAATGTATGGACTGCCACTCTACATTTTGTCCGGGCCCGAAGAGACGTATCGCGAAGTTCTACATTTCGGAGTAGAGCAGAGCTGACCAGCTCGGCTCAAGGCAAGTCCTATATTTGTGAGATGAATCCAACTCGCAACCGATGCCTTCATTTGTATTGAATCTACTCGCCAACAGGGCTTTTTGGGTGTTGTCGTTCTTCGGGGTGGTCATACTCACGGGAAATCATGCAGTAAGCTTGTGGGATCAGGACGAAGCTGCCTACGCGGGCTTTGGCCGCACCATGTTAGAAACAGGTAACTGGCTGATTCCAGAATTTATGTGGTCGGATGTGCACCGCAAGCCCCCGCTGCATTTTTGGTTGGTAGCGGTTTCGTTTAAGATTTTTGGTGTTCATGAGTTTGCGCTGAGAATTCCGTCGTCGCTTGCTATTTGGGGTACGCTACTGATGATGTATGTATTCGGAGGCAGGTTGGTTGGAGCGAGGCATGCCCTCACCGCCGTTTGTATTGCGGGTTCAAGCTTTTTACTGATGGCGCTGGCCAAGGTGGCGGTTACAGATGCCGTGTTGCTGTTTTTTACCACTTTGAGCGCGTTTTCCATGGTATTTGTGCTCCGTGAGGGCTCTTTTAAGTGGGTGGCGCTGTTCTGGTTTGCTGTGGCGATGGCCATGCTCACCAAAGGCCCTCCGGTCATACTCTTCGCGGGCGTTTTCGGTGTATTACTGTTGGTGGCATCCCCTCAGCGATTGAACTTGTTGCGGCTCCATCCCTGGTTTTTTCTGCCCGTTACCATTCTTCCGCTTTTTGGCTGGGGCTGGTTGTGTTACCAAAGCGAGGAAGGAAGGGAATTTATTCAGTGGATGCTCGACTGGTACATTCTAAAACGAATTGGCGGCAGCGTGTTTGGGCAAACAGGCCCTCCCGGAACGCATTTCCTGGGCATGGTGTTGTTCTTCCTTCCGTTTGTATTGTTTTTGCCCCGGGCATTGGTGCGTGGTTTCCGATCGCTGTATCTCCGCACATGGAACAATGAATTGCTCATTTCCCTCTGGTTTATTGCGGGTTGGTTGCTGTTTGAGTTTACTCCCAGTAAGCTTCCGGCTTATGTGGTTGCCGCGCATATTCCGTTGTCTTTTATGCTGGCCGGAGCCTTGCTCAACCACAAAGATTCGGCTTCCAAACCCGGAACACCTTGGTGGGTAATGCATTACCTGTTGCAGTTTGTGGTGCTTGTAGCCCTTGCCGTTTTGCCGTTCTATCTGGATTTATCGGCGGGAACCAAAATGGTCTTTTTAGCAGTGATTTTATTCATTGCGGTACTACACATTTACAGCTTGACACACCTGAATAGGCCAACTTTTTTCGCATGGTTTTTAAAGGTGCCCATGGTGTTTGCGCTGCTGGTTTGGGGTTTGCTACTTCCCATTTCCGATGATTTGAAAAACAGCTCAATGCGAATTGCGAATTACCTCAGTGAGCAGCTTCCTGCTGAAGCCCCTGTGGTGATTGCCAACAATTGGTCGCATCCACCCAGTTTACCCTTTTATCTGACCGAATCTTTTCAAACCGTTTTTGAAGCCTACGATCCGGAAACACTTGTGCGCCATTATCATGAAAATGAGCACATCGCCATCATCCTCAACGAGGATGGTAAGTTGCATTTTGAGAAAGAGCTGCCCAATGTTGAGTTTTCAGCATTTTATCCTGTTTTTACCGACCGTCTTGACCAACCCGGGTACTTCGTCGTGGTGAAGAAGTAGGAGAATTTTTTGCAGATTGGTTGGTGGTTTCGATTCTTTTCTATTTTTGTGTTGCCTAGGCTGTTAACCACTCTGTCAACTTTGGTGATTTTATCATGAATGCCCCCGGAAATCGAGACTTGGGTTTTGCCACGGTGCAATACGAGAATCGGATTGCTATTGTACATGTCAGTCGCGATGTTCAGCTTACTGCAGAGATGGTTCGCAATATTCAACTTGAAGCGCTTGAGATGTCTGGCGGTGAAATGCACGCACACCTTGTGGATGTTTCGCGCGACGTTTCCTCTACGGTTGAGGCCCGCAAGTATTCAGCGAAGAATGAACTTATGAAGCATCACATTGCTTATGCGATGGTGGGTCGATCACTTCCAGTTCGTATTCTGGCCAACTCATTCATCAAAATCAACAGGCCAAAAGTGCCAACACGGCTTTTCCGCACGGAAAAAGAAGCCAGGGAATGGTTGAAAAATAAGATTGCGGCTTATCTGGCCAAAAACCAGCCTAGTTAATTACCACGGACGATTCGCGCATTTTCCACTCGTTGTTTTCGCGGTACAATTGAGCATCCAAAACGGCACCTTTCACCAAATACACCATCTGAACGATGGCCTCATTATCCCGAATGTCGAGAACGCGCACATCAAAAAATCGGTCGTTACCGGCACTTACCAAGGCATCTCTGTTTTCAACCCTGAATGTGGAGTGATTGGTATAATCACCGGTGAGCTTCACATCACCATACGCGGCCAGCACCCATGGTTCGGTGCTTGCTTCCGAAGAAAGATCAGTAGCAGGCTTCCAGTATTCAGCGTTTAAGCATAGATCCAGAATTTGGGCTTTGTGTTGGCTTTGCTGTGCATAAGACAAGGAAACTGTCAGAAGGAGGATAACGGCGGCGGCAATAGGCTTCATGGGTTGGTTTTGAAGAGTGTTGTACAAATGTAACATTTGAGGCTACAAATTCCAAAGGTAAAGCAGGCTGAAACCCGTTAAAAAAGCTATTCCGGCATAACTCAGCAGGCGCATGGTTAATCCCGGCCGGGCTTCGTAGGGAAAATCTGCACGGGTCACCAGCCGCAGATTTACGATTGCAATGAGGGGTGCAACCAGAAAGGAAAGCGTAGTGGCCACATCTACCAGTGCTTTAAGCTGATTACCAAACCAGGCAATGACCCCAAATGCCCCCAGGGCGATGGTGAGCAATCCAATCACATATACCTTTCGTCCTTTGTGCATTCGGTTTTGAAGCTCAGGAGAATCTGCTAAAAGCCATAAGGTTCGTTCAAGGGCACGGGCAAAGCCATCAAGCACGCCAATCACAGTTCCGAACATGATAGAAAATGCTGCAGTGGCAATGAGGTAATAACTCCATCCACCCATCGCTGCGGTGTAAAGTTCAATGACGCGCTTTGAAAACGCTGCGGAACCCTCTGGCATTTCCTTACCGGTGCCAAACACAAGGTAGGCGCCCAGCGTAAGAAAACACACCGCAAGGATGGCTGAAAGCCAGTATCCGATGTGAAACTCGAGTAATGTGGCTCGCAATGAGGGCTTGAAACCGCTGCTTCGGATGCGCTCCAGTGTCCAAAGGCTGTTCCATGTTGAGAGGTCAACCGCCGTTGGCATCCATCCCATCAAGGCAATCAGAAAAGCAATGCCGGCGGGTTCCCAAACCGAAGATGCCTGAAAATCAATGACAGGGGTGGCGCGGCCGTTTTTCAAGACCAGCACAAAGGCAACGAGCGTGGTAATGACCATCATGCTGCCCACAATCTTGATGGTCTTATCCAGCATTTTGTACTGACCCCAAATCAGGATGAATAGGCAAAGCGCAATAAGCAAGGCAACAGGGTAGAGAGGAAATCCTTTCCACCAATCGCTCAGCCCAAAGAGGTGGTCAAAAAAACCGGCTCCAACTGCACTTACAGCGGCTGCAACAAAAAACATGGAGCCAATGGTAACGGCTAAATAGAGCCAAAGCATTCCTTTGCCGATGCGCTTGTAACCGTCAATCAGACTCTCTCCGGTTGCGCTTGCGTAGCGGGAGCCAAACTCAAAAAAGGGAAATTTCAGCACATTGGCAGCTACAACGGCCCACAGCAGTGTAAAGCCGTAGTCAGCACCTGCGCGGGTACTTTGCACAAGGTGCGACACCCCAATGGCCGTTGAGGCAAAAAGAATTCCGGGGCCAAGTGTACGGAGAACAGTGTACAGTTTCACCTTAAGATGGTTTCAAGGCAATCTGCGCTAAACTAAAACGAATTTTTGGCTTCCACAGAATAACCGCTGGTTTCTTTTCTGCCAATAAGCTTGCTCGATAGGTACAGTGACAACCTGCTGAACTGACGCAGGAATATTAAACCCACTACAGCCAGAATCAGGTTGAACAAGAGGTGGGCAACCGCCACCTGGTAGGTGATTTCAAGCTGCAGGTTTTGAATGAACTGAACAAACACTGGAAGAAACGGAACAAAAAGAATCAACCCCAGCAAGTTGAGCAGCAGGTTGGCAAAAGCCGCTTTTTTGGCCCACGACGAAAGTGAAATGGACGCCAGCAATGCAGTGCTGGTGGTTCCGAGATTTGATCCCACCACAATCGCAATGGCGCCCGGGAGCCCCAACAATCCCTGGCCGGCCAGAATAATGGCCAAACCAATCGTAACTGAACTTGATTGCATCATGGCCGTAACCACGGCACCAATCAGGAGTCCAAGCGCGAGTTTGTCGGCTTGTTTCAGCCACAACAAAATTTCGGGCGATTCGCTCAATGGCGCCAACCCGTTTTTAATCAACTCGAGGCTAAACAAAATAAAACCTAGATAGAAAACCGATTTCCCTACCAGCTTAATACGCATCGGAACAAGTGTAATAATCATGCCTGCCACAAGCAGCCAGCTACCCAAAAAACTCAGCTCAAACGCCACCAACCAGGCGGTAAAAGAGGTTCCCACCTTAGCACCAAGCAGCACGCCCAGACTGTTGAAAAACCCAATCACACCTGCATCAACGAGGGCAACAGTGATTGACGACACTACACTGCTCGATTGGATGATCGCAGTAACGACGGCACCCAAAAGAAATGCAGAAAAACGGTTGGAGGTCACCTTGGTAAGCCATCGCTGAAGATTTTCCGCGCCAAGTTTCTGTAGCTCTTTCGAAAAACCTTTCAGGCTGAAGAGAAACAGCGAAATGGTGGCCAGAATGGCTATGACAGTATTAAACGTATCCATGGGTGAACGAGTGCGGTGCCAGCCACCAAAACTATGCAAACTGCCGCATTTCAGGCAGCAAATTCATGAGTTTAGGGAAATACTACCTGAAAACTTCAGCGTCTTCAAGTATGTAATTGAGCTGATAGATGTCGGTGGTGTTGGTGCGAAACACCCCTTTAAACGTCAAGCGCTCATCGGTTTTGAAGCGTCTGTGTCCTGCTTTCAATTGCAAATCAACCACCGATTCGGGCCCCGCACCCCCGCAAAAAAAGCAAGCTGCAAAGGGAAATGCAGAAAGTACATAATAGTCGTCATCGTAGTCAACCGGAATTACATAGCCTGAAATCTTTACCATTCTCCCTTCCATGTCCAGCACCTTGGGGCCAAAAGTGGGATAATAGTAGTACAGATCGTACTCCTCCAGGTAAACATCCTTAAATGAAACGTCGGCCAGCGTATTCCATGTCAGTTCGGCCACTTGAGCAGACAATTTACCGGGCTGTGTAAACAGGGCCACAAATAACACGGGAACAAGGAGAAGGTGTTGAAAAACGGTTTTCATACAATGCAGGTATTCTTTTTTGGTTGCCATCAGGCAATTTTCGAACCACAAATGTACAAACGATTAGGGTGCGTTTTTCCCGATTACAGCCCGACATTCCCAACAGTGCTTTTTCTTACCTTGGCCGCACCAATCCCAAAGCTTGTCTCTAACAGTCATTATTCTCGGAGCTTCGCCTTTTATTGTTCCCTTGATTCAAGCGGCCAAAAGGCGCGGTTTTCGGACGTTGGTATGCAGCAATCTTCCCGATGATCCCGGTTTGCGGGAAGCCGATGAACCGCACCTGATCAGTATTCTCGATGATGCAGCCCTTCTCCAAATCGCGAAGGAAAACAATCCCGTGGCTGTGTTGTCTGCTGCTTCAGATTTAGGTATTCACGCCGCGTCTGTTTTAAACAAATCGCTGAACCTTCCGGGTATTCGACCCGAGCAGGTGGAAGCGGTGAGCGACAAAGGGCGTTTCCATCAATTGCAACAAAGTTTGGGTCTGCCTGCGCCTGACTGCGTGGAAGTTGCAACCAAATCACTGCCGCCGGCCTCGCATTTCGAATCCGTGGGATATCCGGCCATCGTGAAACCATTCTTCGCGTCAGGCAGCAGGGGTGTTGCGCGTGTCAACCAATATCAGGACCTGGAGGCTAAGCATAGCGCGGCCTATGAACAATCGTCCGGCCGAAAGGGCTATGTTTTTCAGCAATTTCTTGAAGGCTACCAGGAGGTAGGATGTGAAGCCATGATTATCAACGGTAAAGTTGAGTTTCTTGAAAGCACACACAAGTTCACCAATGCGCATCATGCTCCTGTTGGGCATTGCGTACCGGGCCCGCTCAATCCAGAACAACTTCAACATGTTTCAAATCAGGTTAGTGCTATTGCTGCGCATCTTGGTGTTGAGCAGTCGCCGGTAAATCTCGATATTATGCTCAAAGCCGGAACAGAGCCTGTTATTATAGACATGGGTTTCAGATTGGGCGGAAACCTTTTGCCGCGTGTAATGGCAGAGGCCTTTGGATTCAATCCTTACGATTACGTTGTACGCATGGCCACCGAAAGCGAACTTGAAGTGCCTGACCGATCTGCTAGCAAAGGTTTTGTGGGGAGCTTGATTTTTGGAAGTTTACAACAACAGATATTTACACAGGAGATGAAAGATGCTCTCCTTGAATGCGTAGCATCCCATGCTGTAGAATGTGTTTTCGACCAGGAGCCTGGCGAAGAGCTGCCTGTTTTTACGCAAGGAAGTTGTCGTTTCGGGCATGCTTTGGTACGCACTTCCACTTTGGCGGAATATGTACATTTGCTCGACAAGGTCAATGGCATCATCGCACACGGTGTTACCCCTGACTAAAACGCCTAATAATGAAACTGTCAGTTGTGATACCGGTTTATGGCTCAGAAACTATCCTTCCTGAGTTGCACCGGCGATTGACGCAAGTGCTCAACAATCACTTTCCCGATTACGAAATCATCATGGTGGATGATTGCGGCCCCGGCAATACATGGGGGGTCATCAAACAATTGAGTCAATCAGATCAGCGATTGCGGGGTATTCAATTGATGCGTAATTCAGGTCAGGGCAACGCTACTCTTTGCGGTATTGCTCAATCAACCGGCGATCGGGTGGTCACCATGGATGACGATTTACAGCATCCGCCCGAAGAAATTCCACGGCTTTTGCAACACCTGCTGGACAATGACCACCTCGACGTGGTACTTGCAAAACCCATCGAAAAGAAGCATAATTTTTTTCGCAGATTGGGAAGTTCTGCTGTGAATCGCATGAACGCCATGTTCCTTCAAAAAGACGTTCATCTCCGTTTTACTTCATTTCGATTCATGACCCGTGCGGTATGTGATCAACTTGTGCGCATCAACAGACCCTATCCTTCATTGGGACCCATGATATTTTCCGTGACACGGCGGATTGAAAATGTAGAATTTCAGCATGCAGAGCGCGCTGAGGGAAAAAGCACCTATTCGTTTTCGAGCATTTTCAGACTTACAATGAACAACTTTATCGGTTACTCCATGCTGCCGCTGAGGGTACTGGCGTTTATCGGCGGCGTGGGTATCTTGCTCAGCATTCTGCTTGGGCTGTATTTCCTGCTGCGGTATTTCATTATTGGAGTTGAAACCACCGGTTGGACCTCCTTGATGCTGGTACTTGTATCCGTATCGGGTTTTAACTTTTTTGCCTTTGCCATTATTGGAGAGTACGTGCTGAGAATCATGCATATTTCAACATCAACACCCCGCTACACCATCCGTAAGGAGTCGGGTGCAACGAAAACGCCAAAAGAAGAATCGCATTGAGGGTAGTTCTTGTTTCACGCCAGTTTAACCGTGGAGGATACGCCATTTTGGAGGCCATGCTCGCAAATGGTATAGAGCCCGTTGCTGTGGTGCTTCACAGCTCCGGAGCTCAACCCGAATTGGACGATGCTGAACGGCGACTTCATTTCAAGACAGAGTATCTCGAGCGTTGTATTAAACAAAAGATTGAGCCGGTAAAGTTTTTGGAGAGTATTGATCTTCTGGCACGGCAAAACGGCATTTCTGTATCAACCAGAGATTCGCTCAATGGCATTGACGACCGCACCTGGCTGGCGCACTGCGCACCCGACTTATTGCTTGTAGCGGGTGGATGGCCGAATCTGATTTCGGTTGAAACCCTTGCCATTCCGAAGCTGGGTTGCATCAATGTGCATCCGTCCTTGCTGCCCGATTACCCCGGTACCGACGTCCATCGCTGGCAGGTTTTGCACGGGGTACCAAAGTCAGGTTGTACCGTACACTATATGGATGCCCGTTTTGACTCCGGTAACATTATTGGCCAGCGCGCTGTTCACATTGATCCAACCGATTGCCCTCAAACTTTGGCAGCCAAAGTTGCTGATGTCTCGGCGCAATACGTGGTAGAGCTTATGCCGCGGATACAGAAAGCCGCGCCGGCTTGCGTTCAATCTGTTCCGCAACCGGCGAAAAAAACATCCAGGCACCTTTGTAAGCCTTGGCTGTGGGCAAGTCGTGAGTTTCTCAGCATTCACTGGAAAGACGCCGCAGAACACATTCGTCGTTTTATTCTGTCATGTACCCAGGAGTCATATAAATACAACGGCCCCCTGGTGCGACTCAATGACAGAGAATTTATTGTTCGTCGCGCTGCATACCCTGTGAAGCCTGCAGATGGCACTGAGGTCGGGCAAATCATTGAGACTACACGGCAAGGCATTTGGGTAGGATGTGGTGATGGAAATTCTGTTTGTCTAACACAGCTTCAACCGGCAAGTAAAGAGGGATTTCCCAAAGAACCGCACACTGCTTTGCCCATTTCCGATGAAGAGCTGGCCCAATCAGGCCTGTTCCAGGCCGGAATGAAGTTTCAGCAGATGGATAATACAAGTATTTTATGATGAGGTTGCGCCAGTTGAGCTCAAAGCTTTTGCTCACCGTCCTGGTGGCCATTTTGCTCAATATGTCGGGTGCCATCGTCGGAAAGTATTTCGCTTTGAATCTTGAACGTTGGCACATTGTAGCTATTTGTGTAGCATTGTTTGCATTGATTTACGCGTCGCGCTTTGTGTTTTGGATATGGGCCGGAAGACATTACCAGCTATCGTTTTTATATCCTTTTATCAGTCTGGCCTATGTGATGTCACTGGCTGTTGGGTATGTCCTTTTTCAGGAGGAAGTTACCATTCAGCGACTCCTTGGTTCGCTCATTATCGTGGTGGGGGTGGCCATCATCTCCGGCTCGCAAAACAAACAGGAAACGCGGCCATGATATACTATTTGCTTGCCGTTGGTACAGCCGTTCTTACCGGGATGGGACAGGTGTCGCTCAAGCTTTTTTCAGCCCACCGAAACCTCCCGTTCCTACGTAGAATTTTTCATCCGCAGTTTGTGTTCAGCGCGACGTGTTTTGGAGGAAGTTTTCTTCTTTCGGTGTATGTTCTTCAGTATCTTGATTTTACCGTTTTTTACACACTCACCGCGCTTAACTTTGGATTTGTGGCCCTTTTTTCGTCATGGGTGTTGGGTGAGGCCATTGATGCGCGGAAAATCTGGGGGATTGTGGTAATCATGATGGGTTTGGCTGTGTTTAATGCGCCGGCAGACGGATGGTTATGATGCTGCTTGAAAACAAATAGTAAGTTTGTGCAACACGATGAATCAAGACCAAACACCACCGCGTATACCGTTTAATCGGCCGCACCTCACAGGACGGGAGACCACCTATATTGAGGATGCCGTTGCCTCGGGCCATATCTCAGGAAATGGCAAGTACACAAAACTTTGCCAGCAGTTTTTTGAGCAGCAATTCGGTTTTGGTAAATCTTTGCTGACTACTTCCTGCACCGATGCGCTGGAAATGGCTGCTTTGCTCTGCGAAATTGGCCCGGGCGATGAGGTCATCATGCCTGCCTACACATTTGTAAGCACGGCCAATGCCTTTGTGCTTCGCGGTGCTACCATTGTTTTTGCCGATAGCAGGAAAGATCATCCGGGGATGAGCGAGGAATTACTGGAAGAGCTGATTACACCACGAACCAAGGCCATTGTACCCGTGCATTATGCCGGTGTTTCCTGCGATATGGATGCAATTATGCAACTTGCAGAAAAGTACAGGCTTTTTGTCATTGAAGATGCGGCGCAAGCTATTGACAGTTACTATAGTTCGAAAGATGGAGCGAAGCGCCCTTTGGGCACCCTGGGTCATGCCGCTGCGTTTTCTTTCCACGAAACCAAAAACATCATTTCGGGCGAGGGGGGCATGTTGGCAGTAAATCATCCCCAATGGCATAGTCGCGCGGAAATCATCTGGGAAAAAGGAACCAATCGTTCAGCATTTTTTCGCGGCGAAATTGACAAATACGGTTGGATTGATGTGGGCTCATCTTTTCTTCCGAGTGAAGTGGTTGCCGCTTTTCTGTGGGCACAGCTCGAGAATATGCAAAAGATTCAGCAAGAGCGGGTACGTGTTTGGAACCTGTATGAAACTGGTCTCAAGGGGTGGGCCTGCCAACACGGATTTCGCGTGCCTGTTATTCCAGATTACGCAACCAATAATGGTCATTTGTTTTATCTCGTGGCGGAAGATGCTGCGCTGCGCAGCTCATTGATTGCTCACCTGAAAAAGGCCAATATCGGTGCTGTATTCCATTATTTGCCGTTGCACCAAAGCCCTTATTACGCTGATAAACACGACGGCCGCAATCTTCCGATGGCGGAGCGTTACGCAGACTGCCTGGTGCGTTTGCCGTTGTTTTATGGCTTAAACCCGGATCGGGTCATTGATTCGGTTTGTACATTCAGACCATGAGCCACGGCATCAAAAATCATTAAAAATTGATGCCGAAACAGCTACATATTCATTCTTGCACGGTTTCTGATTGCGAAGGCGCTAAACCATTTGTAAATTATCCAACGCGAGGTATGACACTACGGTACCTGGTTCTTGCTTTCCTGCTCATGGCATCGCCCGGGGGATTCTCGCAGTTGCTCAATTTTCAGAATTTCGGGCTGGAAGAAGGGTTACCTGCTACAGGGGCTTTTGACTTTGCAATGGGTAAGGATGGCTTGCTTTGGATTGCCACAGATGGGGGCGGAGTCGCAAACTACGACGGCCACCGCTTTAGGCAGTACGACCACCGTACAGGGCTTTCAGCTAGTACGATAAGGGCCATTCTGTGCGATGACAACGGCGATATTTGGGTGGCATCTTCGCAGGAGGGACTTTTCAGATATTCTGGTACATGGCAGTCTCTTCGATCAGTTAACGACTTTCACTTTGGCGATATCCGGGCGATGTGTAAGGCGTCGGAAGGTCGCATCTTTGTTGGAACCGCCACCGGTGTAGCCGAAGTAAGGGGAGATTCAGCCTATTTACCCGCGTGGAACAGATCTTTACCACATCTTGATATTCGCGCACTTACTTTCTCGCAGGACACCCTCTGGGTGGGTACAGATTACGGTTTGGCTTTCGTAACGGATAATCAGGTGGCCCGCTTCTCTGGTTCAGACAAGCTGCCTTCTCAAAGAATTGTGTCAATTACCAAATCGGGCAGAGGAGGGGTTTGGGTAGGAACCTCCGCCGGTTTGATGCACGTTTGTGGTGATACTTGCGAGCCCATCGGACGCAGTGATGATTTTCCGTCCAAACGGATCCGCAGTGTATGCGAAGATGTGGATGGAACGCTTTGGATTGGAACCTATAACGGAGTAGTACGCCTAAGGCAAAATGGAGAGAAGTTTGAACAGGAAGTGTACACGATTGCCAATGGTTTGCCAGACAATCGCATCCGCTCCATTTATCGGGATCCCTCTGGAAGTATCTGGTTTGCAACCTACCTCGGAGGTGTCAGCCAACTTACACATACCCACTTTGAGCATTACACCATAGATCCTTTCCAGAAGTTCTCTTTTTCTTCTGTGATGGAGTCCGACAACGGGTGTCTTTATGCAGGACTGTTTGAAAACGGGGTGGCTCAAATCTGTGATGGCCGGGTTGAAATGCTGCACAACGGTGCATACTCGGTGCGGAGCATCAGTCCGCCGTTTAAAGGTAGCCACTGGGTGGTGCACAATGAGGGTATTTCGGTAATACAGAACAATGAAGTACGCAGTTGGTCTTTGTCCGATACACTTGCCAATTCGCTGTTTTACGATTGCCGCATTTTTAACGACAAGCTCTACATTTCATACCATAATATGATTTTGAGTCGCAGCGCTAATCCAAATACAATCGAAGGTTTTCAGGTTGTGGCGGCGTTTGAGACACCCGATGTGATTCAGCGTTTTGTGATGCTCCGCGATTCGGTTATTTGGGCCA
Source organism: Cryomorphaceae bacterium (assembly GCA_007695365.1). Taxonomy (NCBI): domain Bacteria; kingdom Pseudomonadati; phylum Bacteroidota; class Flavobacteriia; order Flavobacteriales; family Cryomorphaceae; species Cryomorphaceae bacterium. Next base: position 27,212 of record REDV01000070.1, read on the forward strand.
TCACCGACAATCAGGTAGGTTTTTGGCGTAGCAACTGGGAAGAGCAGACCTTCATTCCGGTGGAGGCCAACCAACTCAAGGATGCTGTCTTTACAGATATTGCCATGGACTCCTTCAGGCAGGTGTGGGTTACTTCGCTCAACAAAGGTCTTTTCCGGATTTCAAAAGGAAGGGTAAGTTGGCTGCACGAAGACAATGGTTTGTTTTCCAACCGGCTGCATCAGTTATTATTTGATAAGGACGAGAACCTTTGGGTAGGTGGGCTCAACGGTATGGGTGAAATCATCCTCACTGCTGGTAACGAGTTGGTTGAATCTGTTCGCCATTACACCTTCAAAGACGGATTGCGTCACATGCACACCAACCTGCGAGCCGGATACAAGGATAGCGCAAACACACTCTGGTTTGGTACCTTAAACGGACTAACATCCTATCGGGGCGATCGGAAGCAACATATTGCTGAACCTCCAACAATTGTAATCCGCAGCATTGATCTCTTTTTTGACGACCAAACCCAATGGGATGGTTTTTCAGACCTTATCAATCCGCGTACCCGGCTGCCCATCAACTTGTCGGTTCCGCATCATCAAAACCACCTTACTTTTCACTTTCTGGGAACCAACCTAGCCAACCCCTCTGCCGTGCGGTATCAGTACCGATTGGAAGGTCTGGATGACTGGTCGCCTATTACTTCCCGAACATCGGTTACCTACACCAGCCTACCCCCCGGGCGTTACAAATTTCAGGTGATGGCGCGCAACCATTTGGGGCAGTGGAATCAAGACCCAGCCAGTTTCAGTTTTGAGGTGCGTGCACCGTTTTATTTTGCCTGGTGGTTTATTCTTTCGGTGGCATTGGCGGTGATTTTAACAGTGGTTTCGATTGTGCGGTGGAGGGTGCGCAGCCTGAAAGCAGAGCAGATGCGGCTTGAGCGGGAAGTGGAGCTTCGTACTGCGCAGCTGCAGGAAGAGGTTAAAAAAAGTGATGAGTTGTTGCTGAATATTTTACCTGCCGATGCCGCCCGGGAGCTTCGCGAAAAAGGATACGCCGATGCACGCCAGTTTCGGAACGTGTCAGTGATGTTTACCGACTTCAAGGGCTTCACCCAATTGGCCGAAAAGCTGAGTTCCTCAGAACTGGTTGCAACACTCGACGAATGTTTCCGCGCTTTTGATGAAATCGTGGGTCGCTACGGTCTGGAGAAAATTAAAACCATTGGTGATGCCTATATGTGTGCTGCCGGACTGCGCGATCACGATGTAAATCATGCGGTAAATGCTGTGCATGTGGCGCTCGAGATGATTGGATTTATGGAGGAGTTTAACAATCGTCGTCAGCGCGAGGGAAAACCTCCCTGGCATTTGCGGGCAGGTATTCATAGTGGCCCGGTAGTAGCCGGTATTGTTGGAAAGAAAAAGTTTGCCTACGATATCTGGGGTGATACTGTAAATTTGGCTGCGCGTATTGAAGGTGCCAGCGTAGAAGGAAAAATCAATGTATCCTCAACCACACGCGAATTGATTAAAGACACCTTCAGTACAGAGTATCGCGGCGAAATTGAAGTGAAAAACAAAGGCGCCGTCGCTATGTACTTTGTTACTGGAACGAAAGATAACTACGTAGGCTCCTTCGCTAATACTGATTAGTTTATTCGCAGCATGCCGTATTTCAGGATGCAGTATATGGCCCGGACACCGTCTTTCCAACCTATTTTTTTGCCCTCCTCGTAGGTTCGGCCGTAGTAGGAAATGCCCACCTCATAAATACGGATACCCGGAATTCGCGAAACTTTGGCAGTAACTTCCGGCTCAAATCCGAACCGTTTTTCACGCAGGGTGAGCGATTGAATTGTTTCCCTCCGAAAGAGTTTATAACACGTTTCCATGTCTGTCAGGTTCAGATTGGTAAACGCATTGGAAAGAAAAGTCAAAAACTTGTTTCCGATCGTGTGCCAGAAAAAGAGAATGCGATGTGGGTTTCCTCCCATAAACCGACTTCCGTAAACAACATCGGCATGCCCTTCCAGCATAGGTCGAAGCAATAATTTGTACTCATTAGGGTCATACTCCAAATCGGCATCCTGAATGATGATGAAGTCACCCGTAGCTTCTGCAATGCCCGTGTGCAAGGCGGCGCCTTTTCCTTGATTTACCTCATGAGCCTTGTAGGCAATGCCCATATCCGGGTACTTTACCGCGTAGCGCTGTATGGCACCAGCTGTATCGTCGGAGGAGCAATCATTTACGATGATAACTTCCTTTTGCAGTCCGCCAGGTAGTTCAACTGCACGCACTTTGTCCAGGATGAGGTGAATGGTTCGCGCCTCGTTGTAGGCCGGAATAACAATAGAAAGTTTGCGCGGTTCACTCACTTGTACATGGGTTTATCTGAGGGCGTAAAAATAAGCCATTATTCGTTTTGGGGTTAAATCGCTTACGCTACAACTATATCACGTCTGTAGCCGCCATTATTCTGAAGGGCCCAGAGTAGCTGTGCTCCTTTCTGATTCAGCCTTTTTTTCAGAATTGTATGTGCTTCCGAGCCGCTCAGCCAATTTTGCTGGTGCATTGGGTGAACTCCCCAGTGGCATTTTTGTGGAATCCAGTACCCAGAATCTTTTCGCAATAAAAGGTCTTTGGCAAAAAGTACCCCTCCTGCGCGGTGCTGCGTTGCCCAGGAGGAAACGTCATCTATTGCATTGAAGTAGAGCCAAAGTTTCAGACACAGTTGTTGTTCAACAGGCCATGGCGGCAGGTTTAGCATGGCAATTTGGTCTTGGGTTTCGGGCAAGTGCCACGCAGCGAATTGGCGCAATTGTAGTTTCCGGAGCTTATCTACAAGTCTGTCACGACCGTTGGGACCTATCCAGCGATGCCAGGGGTGAGGATTGCCTATTTCCGGCACATAGATTTTATAGGCTATTTCAAGATGAATAATGCGTTTCGCCAAATGGTCTAGCAAAACAAAGTCCAGCTCACCCAGAGTGCGCCCATCACGAACAATCTGCAAACCGGAGGCTACAATTTCATGTTGATTGGATGAGCCAAGACCAAGCTGTACGAGTTGCTCCATGCGTTTGCCAAGAGTGAAAGACAAGCTAACGGGGCTATTGGCTTTAGGGCACATCAGAGATAAACATGCCGAATTAAAAGCAGTGCCTTCCGGAAAGGCCCGGAGGCAAGGAGTTTCATTCCATGCCTCTATTTCTGCTTGAAGTGGAAAGTCACTTTGCAAATCGGTTTACTTTTCCTTTTGCGGAATAAGGTGAACATCGCGCTGAGGGAAAGGAATCTCAATTCCTTCCTTATCAAAAGCCTCTTTGATTTTTTCCAGATTGTCCCAGTACACCACCCAAAATTCGGGAGTGTTTACCCAGGCCCGTGCAAGGAAGTTCAGAGAGCTGTCACCCAGATTTGATAAGACCATAAGTGGCTCAGGATCTTTGAGTATTCTATCTTCTTCGCTTAGTACTCTTAGCACAATGCCCCGGGCTTTCTTCATATCCGATCCGTAGCTGATGCCAATTTGCCATTCAACCCTACGTGTTCCTTTGCGTGTAAAATTGGTGATGGGTTGGTTGGCTAATTGCCCGTTGGGTACAATCACGGTTCTGTTATCGGGCGTTCGAAGGGTGGTATGGAGAATATCAATACTTTCAACTGTACCCAAATGACCCTGCGTTTCAATGAATTCATTTACCCTGAATGGCTTGAAGAGCAAAATCAGCACGCCTCCTGCAAAATTGGCTAAACTGCCCTGAAGAGCCAGGCCAATGGCAAGACCCGCGGCACCCAAGGCGGCAATGAATGAAGTGGTGTCTACGCCAATCATAGATACCACACTTATAACGAGCATCACCTTGAGCACGATGGCCATCACTCTGGTGAGGAACATGATCAGTGCAGGGTCGTTCTCCTTCTTCTCAAGCTGCGTATTCAACATTTTCACAGCCAATCGAATAAGCCGTAAACCAATCCACAAGGTGATGATAGCGAGAAGGATTCTCGGACCATTTTCGAGAATCATTTTCCACGAGTAATCGGCTATTTCCTCAAGTTCCATAGGGTTAATTTGGGCGCTAAATTACAGAAGTTTGACACGAAAGCGCAAAAAGAAAGGCTGCTCAAGGGAGCAGCCTTTCATCTAACCAATCAATCTACTTTACTCAATCAAGAATCACCGCTTTCGGGTATTTTTCCTTCCAGAAATCAAACTTAGCGAGGTCTTTGATGGTGATAATCGTCTTATGATCAAGTCTTACCCGGATTTTTTTTACCAGGCTTTGCTTTTTATTGTCAGAGGTAGTCATGGCGTTTATGTTTCAGTTGATATAATAACCAAACGCCGGAGTTGATTATCTGTTTTAAGTGGCCGTCGGAATTAGGCTTTTTTTGCAACTTCAGGCAACATGTATTTCTGTGCTATCCCGTAACCTGGCTATTTCTTCCGACGGTAAATCTGCGCTTCCTCAATTGAACCCCAAAGGACTTTGTCATTGGGATCACAAGCTGCTTCATACCAATCGAGCTTTTTGGCGGTTAGCATCATGCGCATCTTGGTATGGTGGCCTCCGTGTTCGTTCAGTTCGCAGAATTGTTCTACGGTCTCTCCGTTAAAAACAGCAAAGCCATCGTAATTCAAAAATATTTCACAACCGTTTTCGAGTTGAAGCTTGTCTATATCCAAAAAACCCTCCAGTTCGGCCTGACTCAATCCTCCTTTTACTTCAAGACCTTTGGGCAACAAGTACAATTCAAACATCATGTGCTCACCCATCTGCTCTACGCTGAATACCCATTGGCGGTTGGGTTTGTTGGGCGTTGAAACATTGCTGCGTTCCATATAGAACCAGTGATCGGCATAATCTTCCCATATGCGCACAAAGCGCTTCATCTGATGCTCTTCGTATTGAGGTAAAAGTTCTTCACCTTCGGTTGTGTAGGTGTCAACCAGCCATTCGCTCAAATACAGCAAGTCATCTTCGTGTTCAAATACATCTTCATCCTGTGCCTGAAGAAAACAGGTGGAGAATAAAAGGAGCAGGGGTAGTATCAGCTTTTTCATACTTGTTTCTTTTTTGGGGTGTTCGAAAATACAAAACTATGGCTCCGGCGCAAAATCCAGACAGACCGAGTTCACACAATAGCGCAATCCGGTTTCAGTAGGCCCATCATCAAAAACGTGCCCTAAGTGCGAATCGCAGTTTGCGCAGGTGATTTCAGTGCGGATCATACCGTGGCTGGTATCTCTTACCTCACGAATGGTGCCATCTTCGATTGCCGCGTCGAAACTGGGCCAGCCGCATCCTGAGTGAAATTTGGAATAGTGTTTAAACAGGGGAGTGCCGCAGCCTTTGCAGGTGTACACTCCGGTTTCGAAGTGCATGTAATACTGCCCTGTAAACGGACGCTCGGTACCTTTTTGCCGCATGACGCGATAGGACTCCACGTCGAGTTTTTCTCGCCAGGCTTCCTCATCTTTTGGAAAATCTTTCATACCAGCTTAACCCTGCTGCGGCTTATTGGTTTGGCGTGACGTGTTTTTTCCCGGTTTGCGCTTGCTTTTTTGAAATTTGTTGCGCGGTTTTCCGCCTTTGTGGCGGTTATTATTGCGGGGTTTGCCACCCTCAGCCCGGTATTCGGGTCCCGGTTCAAAACCTTCGGGCAACGGAAGCTTCCGAACTTCTTTTTCAATCAATTGCTCAATTCTTCTGAACTTGTGTTGTTCATCCGGGCTGATCAGGGTAATGGCCATCCCGTCCGTATCGGCACGGGCGGTACGTCCTATGCGGTGCACATAATCCTCCGCATCATTCGGTATATCGTAGTTGATAACCAGCTCAATATTGGCAATGTCAATACCTCTCGAAACCAAATCTGTAGCTACAAGAACGGTAATCTTTCGGTTGCGAAAGTCTAGCATAATCTGCTCGCGTTCATCCTGCTCGAGATCTGAGGATATGGCAGCGCATGACAAGCCTTGTTTGGAAAGTTTGCGCTCAAGAGCCCCAACCGCTTTGCGTGTTGAGCAAAAAACAATTACACTGTTCAGGTTTTTGCCTTTAAGTAATTCACCTACCAGAGCCACTTTCTGATGGTCATATAAGGAGTAGGCCACCTGTAAGATGTTCTCGGCCGGCTTCGAGATGGCAATGTTGATTTCCGTGGGGTTTTCCATGATTTGCTTGGCGAGATCACGGATTTTTTGCGGCATGGTGGCAGAAAACATCAGGGTTTGCAATTTTTTGGGCAGCTTCTCACGAAAGCGGGTGATGTCGGCAATGAAGCCCATGTCGAGCATCCTGTCTGCCTCATCCAGGATGAAAAAACTCACACTATCTGTTTTTACATAACCAAGGTTGAAATGCGAATTAAGCCTTCCCGGAGTCGCAATGAGCACATCTACACCGGTTTGAATGGCCTTCTTTTCCTGGTCGAAACTGGTACCGTCACCACCTCCGTATATAGGCATACTTGAAACACCCGTAAAATAGGAGAGCCCCTGAAGGTTTTGGTCAATTTGGAGTGCGAGTTCGCGTGTGGGCACCACAATAAGACACTGAATACCCGGTTTGGGGTCAGCCTCAATCTTACTTAAAACAGGAAGTAGAAACGCTGCAGTTTTTCCTGTGCCCGTCTGCGCACTGGCAAGAATGCTTTCGCCATTCAGAATACGTGGAATGGCTTGTGCCTGCACAGGAGTGGGGTTTTCAAAGCGCATAGCATCCAGACCTTCCATGATGTGGGGATGGAGCCCCATTTCCGAAAATTTCACAAGCAGATTTTTTATTTAGTGGTGTGCATCAAAGGTAGAACTTTTAACCAGCACCTGTGTTGCCTCTTCTCTTAACGTATTTTCTGATTTTGCTTGAGGTTTGCACCGCTCTTGCCGCCCCAAAGTTGGTAACTTTGCCCCAAAGTGTTCACTATGCTTTTGTTGCTTTCACCTGCCAAATCGCTCGATTATGAATCTCCGGTGCCGTCGGAAACGGCCACCGATACGCGATTAGATAAGCATTCGAAAAAGCTTGCACAGGTGCTTAAAAAGAAGTCAGCAGCGGATTTACGAGAGTTGATGGGAATCAGCGAATCGCTGGCCCAACTGAACGCGGAACGCTTTGCGCAGTGGAAAAGTCCCATGAAGGCACCTGAAGCCCGCCAGGCTGTTTTTGCTTTTCAGGGAGACGTATATCAAGGCTTGAAGGCAGAAGACTTTAGTGAGAATGAGCTGAAGTTCGCCCAAAAGCACATACGCATTTTGTCAGGTTTGTACGGAGTTTTACGCCCGCTGGATTTGATGCTGCCATACAGATTGGAGATGGGAACTTCGCTCGCTGTGAACGGAACCGAAAATCTCTATCAGTTCTGGGGTGATGAACTTGCCAAACTGCTGAAGGCCGATCTCAAGGAAAGCGGAAGCGACGTGGTTGTGAATCTTGCTTCCAATGAGTACTTTAATTCAGTTAAGAAGGGCCTCAAGGGCGTTTCCATCGTTACGCCGGCGTTCAAGGATTTCAAGAACGGCGAGTACAAGATGATCAGCTTCTTCGCCAAAAAAGCGAGGGGTATGATGGCCCGGTTTGCCGTGAAAAATGGCATCAGCAACCCCGAAGACCTGAAGGCCTTTGACGACGAAGGCTACATTTTTAACCAGGAATTATCCAAAGACAAGTCGTGGGTGTTTACCCGTGGCTGATTAACTAACACACATAACACACAAACAACTGATGAAACAATTGATGTTTACCCTGCTTGCCTCACTCACATTAATGTCTGGCTGCGCGCAATCAGGAAGTAAAAAAGCCGGAAAAAGCGGTGGCGACGCATTGACTACAGAGTTAGATTCGGTGAGCTATGCCATAGGACTCTCTGTGGGTACCAACCTTAAAAGTCAGGGAATGGAACTGAACCCCGATGCGGTTGCCAAAGCTATTGCTGATCTGAATGCCGACGTTGAACCGCCTTTCGACGCGCAGGCTGCTGATATGATGGTGCGAAACTATATGCAGGCGCAAATGGCCAAACAGCAGGAAAAGAACATCCAGCGCGGAAAGGATTTTCTGGCAGAAAACGCCAAAAAGAAGGGGGTTCTAGTAACCGAAAGTGGCTTGCAGTATAAAGTGCTGACTGAGGGTGCTGGAAATCACCCTACTGAAACAAGTCAGGTTAAGGTGCACTACCACGGTACATTGATTGACGGAACCGTGTTTGACAGTTCAGTTGAACGAGGAGAGCCTATTACATTCGGGCTGAATCGCGTAATCAAGGGCTGGACCGAGGGCGTGCAATTGATGAAGCCCGGTGCCAAATACGAATTCTACATTCCGTCTGACCTCGCATACGGCGACCGTGGGTCAGGTCCCAAAATCGGCCCGCACGAAACACTTATTTTCGAAGTTGAGCTGCTGGAAATTGTGGAATAGCAAATAGTTATCTCACATCCATGAGAACAAAAGGAGGCTTTAGGGTCTCCTTTTTTGTTACCAGCTCACCACAACCGACTCGCCCGCTTCGAGGTCAAACCAGCAGCGATGTTGTTTACCAATGGTTTTTCGTTTCACTTCTTTGTCTGCCACGCGAATTTCAGCTTCCTTAAGTGCCAATGAAATTCCATGAACAGGCCGGTTTGATTGGTTGATCAGCACAGCCTCGCGGGCACCGGTTTGCATGATTTGAATGTCAGCGATGGCAAGGGAATGATCCATCCATTGCGAAACCGTAGGAATCCACAGGCGCCCTTCATCTCTCCATCGGCTGAGTCGGTCAAGTGCGCGGTTAAATCCGGGAGAGGCTACCATGAGGCTGTCTTCGTTCCATTGCCAGAAACCCTTGCGAAGATGCACCCAGGCGGGATAGACATGAAAAGGTTGTACACCTCCGTTTCGGCACAGTTCCTCGATACGATAGTCAGCCAAATAATAATCCCACAGGGCATCGTCCTGTACTTCCAGACCACTCCAGGTTGGCCAGAACACAAAATCCGGATAATTGGGGTGACGGGCGGCATGTTGCATGGGAAAAGAATGCCCGAAACCGGAATAAGGTATTTGGAGGTGATTGTTAAACGTCCACGGTGCATAAACCGGCACATCTTCGTAATAGGGATTCCAGAAATACCGAATGCCGTATTCTTTCCAGAGGTCGGCGTAGTTGTGTTGCTTTCCGGGCATCATACCATCGCATACGGCATTTTCGCGGTTGTTGTATGCAGCGTTGTTGTAGCCGTGGTCAATCCAGGTCGGAGAGCTAAAGCGCGCGCGCATGTATTCCAGCGCCTCCTCCATAATTGGCCGGGTGGTGGTGTATTGGTCGGGGGTGTGGAGGCAAACCTCAAAACCCACCGAGTGCAACTGCTCCAGCAGTTCTTCAAACTCCTGGTGGGTAGTGATGGTGGCGTGTAAATCGCTGAAGATACTATCGCTGGCCCGCAGATTGTCAGCGCTGTCGGGATTGGTGTAAAACACGCTTTTCGTCACCGGAATATCGTAATAGGCAAATCCTCCTGTGGCTTCTTCCAACCGGGTGATTTCCTCACTGCCAAAGCAAACAGCTCTGTGACTTTGAGTATTGGTCCAGTCGGCATGCTCAGTGAAAAGTATGGCCGCTTCTGTGCCTTGCGGGTATGGAAGTAACTGTGGAAACAAGCCTGCGTCGCTATCATGGCGAAGGCGTAATACACTTTGCAGTTCGTCGTTTTTGCTGTACTTGCTTGCAGATAAATGCACAAAATAATCCGTGGTGTCGGCTTCCGGAAAGTGTATCAGAGGATGGTCTTGCTCATAATCGAGATTGAACAACGCCAAACGAGAATCGGTTGCCCATTGCACCGATGAAATTTGGTTTTCAGGTTGCCAGCGTACCGTGCGATTTCCTGAGCCACAAACCAATGGGCCACGCCCGAGATAGTAGAATTGATTTGCTTTGGGTTGAATCGTTTGTCCGCTTTGAAGGGCTGCACTTGTGGCTTCTTCAAGCATCGGAGCGCAGAGTGCGAGTCGATGCACCTTTTGATGGGTTGTGAAGAGGGCATTTATGCCGATCATTACTTCCGGTTGATTCGCTACCTCGCGGATGTGCAATGAATAGGTTGCCAGGGGAGACGAAGCAGTGAATGTTAACTCTCCGGGTTGTGTGCTTTTAGCAGGTTGCCAGTTACTTACATTAAACACCTGTTTCACATTGTTTGTAAGGGTACTGTAATGAATTACCGAAATGGGTTCGGACAGTGCTTTTTTGTCACTGTCGAGCAACACCAGGCTTCCCCCTGCTGAATAGTGGCCCACAAAACTTTGCTCGTTGATGGAAAGCACATTCATGGAACCCGATGTTCTGGTGGATTCAAAAACCGGAATCCAGGAAGGAGGGAAGAGCCGCGAGAGCTTAAGCTCACTTGCCCCCATTGTAATTTTTGCGCCTTTTGGGTTCCAAACGTAAACTTTCAGATTGCTGCCCCGAAGATATGATTGGGGGATGCGGAAAATGTGTGGTTCGTCCGTTTTTGCCGGAATAGGGGTACTCTCCCAAAACAGGTTCTCCTGGCCTCTTTTGAGCTCTATCACCCATTGAACATCTGCATTGGAAGGCGCATCCAACACAGGTGTTCTGATGCTCAGAAGTAAACTGTGGTTTGTTTTTGGGTTGAAATGTTGCTCAAACGACAATCCATACTCATCCGTCAAAACAAATCCCTCAGGGCACAGATGCTTCACGAGAAACTCCTGCTGAATTTCGCGTTCCGATCGGGCCAGCTCGGTGAGCTGCTTGGCCATGGTGTACTCATCCAGCTCATACGAATTGCACGCTGTGTAAATCACAGCCAGTCCAATGAGCGCGACGCGTTGAAAAAAAACAACAACCCGAGGAATGTTTCTGAAGCTACCCATTCATGCGAAATAACGAATATTAGCTTGTCATGTGTCCGGACGGAGCAAAAAAAAATCCGGAAACTTGCTTCCGGATTTTAAAAGTTCATGCAGATGGCTAGTGCAAACCTTTTTCACTCAGGTATCGCTCGGCGTCGAGGGCAGCCATACAGCCCGTTCCAGCGGCAGTAACTGCTTGCCGGTAGATTTTATCAGCTGCGTCTCCGCTGGCAAAAACCCCTTCGATATTGGTTCTGGAACTTCCGGGTTTAATCTTCAGGTATCCTACGTTGTCCATGTCGAGCCAACCCTTAAAAATATCGGTATTGGGTTTGTGACCAATGGCCACGAAAAAACCGGTGATGTTCAGTGTACTTTCTTCACCAGTCTCGGTGTTTTTGATTCGCACACCCTCTACGGCTTTGTCGCCAAGGATTTCTACCGTTTCAGTGTTCCAGTGAATTTCAATATTGGCGGCGTCTTTTACCCGTTGCTGCATAATGGCAGAGGCACGCATTTCGTCGCGGCGCACAAGCATGTGCACCTTGGTGCAAAGTTTTGAAAGGTAAGTAGCTTCTTCAGCGGCAGTATCTCCGGCGCCCACTATGGCCACTTCCTGCCCTTTAAAAAAGAAGCCGTCGCATACGGCACAGGCACTAACACCGTGACCATTGAGTCGCTCCTCGCTTTCCAGACCAAGCCATTTGGCGCTTGCACCAGTGGCAATGATAATAGAATCGGCGGTAACTTCTTTCTCCCCGTCAATGGTTACTCTGTGCACAGGACCGGTAAAATCAACTTCGGTCACCATTCCCCAACGTACGTCGGTTCCGAAGCGCTCGGCTTGTTTTTGGAAATCAATCATCATTTGCGGGCCTTGAACCCCTTCAGGATAGCCCGGGTAGTTCTCTACATCAGTGGTAATGGTGAGTTGACCACCCGGCTGCAAGCCCTGGTACATCACGGGTTTCATTTCGGCGCGCGCTGCATAAATGGCCGCGGTATATCCTGCGGGGCCCGATCCAATAATCAGGCATTTTACGTGTTCTGTTGTATCGCTCATGGATGTGTTTTATTGAATGGCTGCAAAAATAGCAACTCAAACCGATGCAGGTGTGTAACGATAGTTTCTAATGATGATGTAATAGTGAACTGCGCCGATAGTTTGCTCTGGAACATGAAATCATCGAAAAAGCGACAGGGCATAAAAAAAGCCGCCCGAAAGCGGCTCAGAAAAAATAATAAGTGGGCTTATTGCCAAACACCACCTGATGCCTGACATGAAGATTTGGCAGAGTCATAAATGGTGTTTTGAATGGCGCCACCACGACAATACTCAATGTTATCCAATGAGCAAGATCCGCAACGCTTGCATGATGAGAAACTTGCTGCCGCAACGAGCAGAATTGCCGGTAAAATGAGCTTTTTCATGATATTGTATTTTTTGAATTAAGTTCGCATTACCTCAACGAAGTTCATGCCAAAAGGTTTCCTGTCGGCACAATTTTGTTTCAACCAAGCTACTTCACGCCCCAGTCTGGATTGTATCCCCGGTAGTCTTTGTAGAATTCCTTGATGCGCTCAATGTCGGCGTCCACATCACCGGTGATGTGAAAGGCTTCCTGAACAATGCCTCCTATCTTTGCCCCGTAATCTACATAGCCCAAGACTATCGGAACATTTGCTTCCTGGGCTGCAAAGTAGAATCCTCGCTTCCATTTAGGGGCGTAGCGGCGGGTTCCTTCAGGGGTGAAAAGTATGATGAGGTCGTCGTGCTTGTTAAAAAGTTCCGCTATCTGATCTACAGCTCGGTTGTTTTTGGATCTGTCAATGGGTAACCCTCCCATCTTTTTCAAAAAGTAACCAAAGGGCCAGAAGAAAGCCTCTTTCTTAATGAGCATGCGCACATTCACCCCCAGAAAATTGAATACCAGTCGGGCAACTACAAAATCCCAGTTACTGGTATGCGGAGCGGCTACAAGTACACACTTGCGCACCCCCGCAGGCAATCCACCTTCGTATTTCCAGCCTGCCTTGTTAAATACCCAACGCGATAGCGACATGGCCGCGAAATTAGGCATAAATGCCATGCACAAGAAAATCTCCTGTGCATCGTTCTTTTATTCGTAATCAAAGCCAAAGCTTCGATGGAAAAAGTAAAAGATCAGTGGGCGTGGGTGTTGTTTGTGGCGCTTTTGGCTATCCTCGTGGTTTCGTACTACATGCTGGGTATTCCGCAACGGGTGTGACCTTGATGTAGGTTGCTCAATAGGGCAAACGCATTTAGAATATGAATCCAGAAGCTATCAATGTATTGAAGACCCCGGGATTTTTGTGTGGAGATACTTTCCCGGCACCTTTCCCTTTTCGAGAGGCACCAGCCTCGTGTCAACTTGTTTTGGACTAAACTTTAGATTTGAAATTCACTTTCGTTGCCCTCCTTGCGCGGGCCAGCCCCGGCAGGCAGGCCTGCCCGCCTTTGGCGGTGGAGCAAAATGCGCGAGGGAAACTGCTCATTCCAAAATCACATTTTGTTATCATTCAATCTAAATGCGTTTGCCCTGGGATGCTCAATAGGTGGTTTGGGCATTCTTTCTATTTTTAGGCACCCAATCCAAAACCAACCTGCGGTGCGCATTTTCAAGTTAATTTTGGTTATTGTCATATTGGTAATCACCACTACAGTTGTTTCAATATGGCTGTATTTGGGAGGTTTACGTCCGGAGTTGAGTGGCTCAATGCGCATGCCGGCAATGACAAGCGGTGCCGATGTTTACTTTGATCCCTACGGCATTCCTCATATTTACGCAGAGAATGCAGCTGATGCGTACCGGATCCTGGGATTTGTGCATGCTCAGGACAGACTTTTTCAAATGGATCTGCTTCGGAGGGTAGGAGGAGGGAGGTTGTCTGAATTTTTTGGTGAAGATGTCGTGGAAGTAGATATGCTCTTTCACACACTTGGAATTCCTGTTTACGCTGCCCAATCGGCTGGTGAGTTTGATTCAGCCCCGGAATCTCTGAGAGAGAATGTAACCGCATACCTGCAAGGTGTAAATCACTTTGTGGAAACAGGTTTCACTCCCATTGAATACACCCTGGCCAGGCTTCCCAAAGAGACGTTTGATGTTCAGGATATGTACCAGATTGCGGGCTATATGGCATTCAGTTTTGCACTCGGTTTGAGAACTGAGCCCGTGGTTGAGTACATAACTACAATTTTGGGTAGTGAGTACCTGCGAGACCTCGCCTCACACCACGAGGATGGTATGCCACTCGCCCCCTCAGGACGAGAAGACGCCGATCTGCCCGTACTTTCGGTGTCTCTTCGCGAAAAGCTGGACAATCTGGCAATGCCATTGTTTGTGGGCAGCAACAACTGGGCGGTTTCCGGCAGCAAAACCGCGTCAGGAAAACCAATTCTTGCCAATGATACCCACATCCAATATTCGCAGCCTTCAACCTGGTACGAGGCACATCTGGAGTATCCGGGAGCCAGTCTCTACGGCAATTTTCTTGCAGGTATTCCTTTTGCATTGGTTGGACACAACCAGCATATTGCATGGGGCCTCACTATGTTTGAGAACGACGACACCGATTTCTATTTCGAGACTTTTCACCCGGATGATTCAACGCTGGTACAAAGCAAAGACTCTCTTTGGGTACCGGTAAGTATCCGTAAAATTGACATTGCCGTTAAAAATGGCGATACGATACATTTTGAAGTGACTGAAACACCACGTGGTCCGCTTGTGCAATCGTTTTTCAGTCCTGAAGGTGAGCAAGCCGTATCGCTTTACTGGACCTATACTAAAAAGCCCAATCTGCTTCCAGAGGCCTTTTTTAACCTGAACCAAGCTGCCAAAATAGACGAAGCCCGCGATGCCGTTGCCAAAATTCATGCACCCGGTTTGAATATTGCTTATGCCGACACCGATAATAACATTGCGCTTTGGTCGGCTGCTTTGCTAATTGAACGACCACCGCATGTCAATTCCAAGCGCATCCTTGACGGAGCCTCAGGAAAAGATGACCCCATTGGCTTTTACCCCTTCAGTGCCAACCCGCAGGTAGAAAACCCCGCTTCGGGGGTGGTGTATTCGGCCAACAGTCAGCATGATACTACCGAGGCCGGGGTGATTCATCCTGGCTACTATACTGCTCCCAACCGAATGATGGCTATTCGTAACTGGCTCGAATCCGATAAAACGTGGAGCAAGGAAGATATGATGCCCATGATTACCGACCACGTTTCTGTAGAGGATCAAAAATTGGCCAAACACCTGTATTCTCTTTTGCTTGAGTCCGATGCCAGTCAGGAATTGAAAGACTTTTTTGCGCCTTTGTCGTTTTGGAGTGGTAGCCACTCCACTGTGTCATCGGAACCCGTATTGTACTATCCGGTAATCTATTACCTTCTCGAAAAGACATTTTTGGATTACCTCGGACATGAGCATTTCGAAACCTTTTTATCAACACATCTCATGAAGCGAACCATCTACAAATTGTACTATCTGGATGAAAGTCCTTGGTTTGTAGAAGCTTTAACCAATGAACACCGAAACTTGCAAGACATGGTGGTATTGGCATTCACTGCTGCTAAAGAACAACTTGAGCAACAATATCCCAACGGAAATACAGACGCCTGGGGCGATGTACATACACTTACCCACCCGCATCCAATGGGAGTGCGGTGGCCGTTGGACAAACTTTTCAATGTGGGGCCGTTCGGTATAAGTGGCACCAATGAGAGCATTGATCAGCAGGGCTTTAGGTATACCAATAGCGGTCTTTACCCTGCAAAACACGGCCCTCAAATGCGCATTCTAATTGATCTTGGTGACATACATAATTCTTTGAGTGTGAACCCGACCGGCCAATCAGGCAATATTTTCAGTCCGCATTACAGCGATCAGGCTGAGCTTTTTGCAACGCATCAATTCAGGCCGCAGCTCACCCACCGCGATTCTGTTCTGAAACATTCTCACCATCATCTCAGGGTTTCACCATGAAGAAAAGCATCATTGTTTTATTGTGGGCAATGTTTCCTTTGATTGATGCCTTTGCGCAATGCAGCGTAAACAGGTACATCACTTCTCCTTTTGAAAGTGAGCGAACTATTGAAGACCTGGATTACCATTCGGCTCTTGCTCTTTCGGGCTTGTGCCTATCGGAGAGCAGCACGAGTTTTAGCGATTACGATCTGGATGTTTACGAGCCAGTGGGTGATGCTCTCAGTGCCAGGCCATGTATTGTGTTTGCACACGGGGGATCTTTTCTGGCGGGAAACAAGCGCACCAACCCCGTACCCGATTATTGCCAACAAATGGCTCAGCGCGGCTTTGTGGTTTTTAGCATCAATTACCGAAAGTGCTTTAATCCCTTGTCAACCAATAGCGGTGTTCGGGCTGTGTATCGGGCAGTGCAGGACATGAAAGCGGCCATTCGTTTTGTAAAAGCCAATGCAAACTCTTTTGGGGTTGATACCGCTATGGTTTTTGCAGGAGGCAACAGCGCAGGAGCCATCATGGCTTTGCACGCGGCATACCTCGACGATTCAGAGCGAGCCGCAGATTTACCGGCAACCTATATGAATCCTGACCTGGGTTGTTTAAACTGTGTAGGCTCCAATCAGCTATTTTTCGGCAAGCCAAAAGCTGTGATTAACCTTTGGGGAGCACTGGCAGATACTGCGTGGATTGCGGGCAGCAACAACTTTCCGGTTGTTTCCTTTCACGGAACGGCAGATAACGTGGTGTACTTCGATACGAACCACCCATTTGATTTTCCGCTTTTTCCGGAGTTGATGGGCTCAGGACCGGTGCATCAGCGACTTGAAAATGCAGGTATCGAACAACTGCTTTTTACCCTGAAAGGGCAGGGGCATGAACCCTGGAATGAGCAGCCATACATGGA
The DNA here is from genome assembly GCA_007695365.1 of Cryomorphaceae bacterium. Lineage (NCBI taxonomy): Bacteria > Pseudomonadati > Bacteroidota > Flavobacteriia > Flavobacteriales > Cryomorphaceae > Cryomorphaceae bacterium. The sequence continues at coordinate 43,989 of REDV01000070.1, forward strand.
TTTGATTGTGGAAGAATCGGCCCGCTTTCTCTACGATCAGTTTTTGAAACCGCCTACGCCACAGCCCGTGTGGGACACGCTCGTTTGCCTCGGTAACCATACAACGGTTTGGTTTGATAGCGGGAGTGCTGAAGGTGCTAACTACTGTTTGGAATTGCCCGCAGTAACTGTTGCCGGCTACGGACCCGGGTCTGTTTCGCTCAATTTCAACGAACCCGGGATTTATGAGATGCTTATTTGGAGCAGAAACCAATGGAACGCCCTGAGTGATACAGCCACTGTAACCTTTCATGTTGTTGCTCCACCTGAAGAATTTGAAATTGTACAAAGCGGCGACTCTTTGATGGCTCCGTCTCAATTCGCATCCTATCAATGGCTTCTTGATGGTTTTCCTGTGCCTGAAGCCAATCAGGAGTTTTGGATTGCTGAATCTTCGGGGTCTTATCAGGTGTGGGTTGAAGATTCGGCAGGATGTAATGTTACAAGTCTTCCAATGGACGTTGTGATAACCGGTATTCATCAGGGCATTTCAACTTTGAAGGTGTATCCCAACCCCTTCACCGGAATACTGTTTTTGGAAGGCGCTGAAGCCGAAGAGGTGAAGTTGCTCCTTTATGATGTGGAGGGTAGGGAAGTGCTTGCGCGGAATGGTTTTCTACCAATGCACCTGGATGCCGGCATGCTTCCGGCAGGGATTTACTTCTTGCGCGTTGAAACAAGGCATGGGCTGGAAGTTCGCAGACTTGTAAAAACTGCCGGTAATTGAGTATAGAACCTTGCGCCCTAAGTGAATTTCGATATTTTTGTAATACCTAACCAACACAAGCTGACATTGAAAAAGCTTAGTTTGCTCACGCTACTCATTTGCTTGAGTTTCTCGCTTCCTGCGCAACTCGAAACCATTCCCTCAAAGGAAGAAATCACAGCCTATCAAAAAGAAACGGCTGCTGCTCACAGAAATGCCGGGGCTCAGTTTTTTGCTGATGAACTTTACGAGGATGCCATCAAGGAATTTACCAAGGCACTAGAAATAAATCCGTACGATAGATTGGCATGGTACAACCGGGCTGTGAGCAAGGCAAGAATGGATAACAAAGAGGGGGCAATTCGCGATTTGGGCGAAGTGCTCAAACTCGAACCGGGTTTTGTAGCAGCTTTCTATTACCGGGCTACACTGTATTATGAAGATGAAGAATTCAAACGCTCACGAGCAGATTTCAACTCCATTATTTCGCTTCGCCCCCATGATGCGCTCATGTATCGTAAACGAGGTACCGTTAAATACCAGATGAACGACAAAAACGGTGCGCTTCGCGATTACAATGAGGCCATAGTGCTGAACCCCACTGATCCCATCGCCTTTCATGACCGCGGCATAACAAGGCAATACCTCGGTGATAAAAAAGGCGCAAAGTCTGATTTCGATATGGCCAAAGAATTGGAGTTAAAGGAGACTTTGCGCACGAAATGATTTCGTGAGGTGCAAACAACCTATTTTTGTTCCTCACGTCAACAACTCTTAGAACATCAGACTGGATATCCCCGATATGAAATTGAATAAGACGAGTGGCCTGATTTTGCTTTTGACGCTTTTTAGTCAACCGTTTTTTGCTCAGGTTTTTACCGAAAATAACCTTACAGTTGAAGAGTATGTGCAAACGGTTCTCCTGGGAGAGGGAGTTGAGGTTTCGAATATTACCTACAACGGAGCCCCGGCAAATACAGTGCAGACCCGGGTTGGACTGGTCAATGGTGAAAATTCCAATTTCTATTTTGACGAAGCCTTTATGATGGCTACGCGCAACATTAGTATAGCGTCTTGCGAACCCGAGGACTTTCCAGGAGGTGGACCGGGCGTTGATGCGGATCTGTCTCAAATTGCCGGGCAAAATTTGCAGGACGTGACAGTGGTGGAGTTTGATTTTGTGCCTCAGGGAGATACGGTGAGTTTCAATTTTGTTTTCGCGTCCAGAGAGTACAGCGGTTTTGTGTGCTCTTCCTTCAACGATGTGTTTGGGTTCTTTCTAAGTGGTCCCGGGATTACCGGACCCTATAGTAACAACGCCATGAATATTGCATTGCTGCCAGATGGGGTGACGCCTGTGACAATCAATAATGTAAACAATGGGGCCAATGATTTCTTCGGAGGAGGAACCGGCCAGCCGTGTAGCTTTGGCGGTAACAATTGTCCATGTAATCCGCAGTATTTTACAGACAATGGGAGCGGAAATGGTACAGATCTTCATTCGGATATGTGCTTTGGGGGTTACACCGTGCCCCTTCAGGCCATTGCTTTGGTAGAATGCGGCCTTACGTACCACATTAAACTGGCTATTGCCAACGCTGTTGACGGTGCACTGCAGTCGGCTGTATTTCTTGAGGCAGGCAGCTTTGCGAGCAGTTCTTTGATTACAGTGGACCTTCAGATTGACGCCGGCCTCAACGACAGCACATTGGTAGAAGGATGTGGAGGAGCTACATTGACATTTGAACGTCAGCTCGATAATGTAGAGCAGGTCATCTATCTTACGATGGAAGGAGATGCCACCAACGGTGTGGATTATACCCTGATCCCTGATAGTATTGTCTTCCCGGTAGGAGTGACGGAGGTATCAATATTTGTTGAGGCTTTTCACGACGGAATTGTAGAAGGCCTGGAGTCGGTAATCATAATCATTGAAAATGAGAATGTGTGTGGGGGCGAAAACCTACAATCCATATTCACCTTCTATATTGACGAGTACGACCCTTTAGAAGTCATCTCACACGATGGGTTTATTGATTGCGGCGAACCCATTGACCTGATACCCGAGGCAACAGGAGGAAGCCCGCCTCTCAATTACCTCTGGAGCACAGGTGAAACATCCGAAACCATTACGGTTGCTCCCATCGAGAACACCACTTACACGCTGACTGTTACGGACTCATGCGGGCTGTATGAGGAAACAGTAGAGTTTTTCGTTGAAGTTCCACAATTTGATGAGCTTGCCGTGGATATTGGCCCGGATTGGACGCTGACCTGTATTACGCCCGTTCTCATTGAGCCCGACATTACCGGTGGTTCAGGAGATTTTGTCTTTGAGTGGTTCCAAAACGGCCAGTTTGTAAACAACAACCTGGTTTGGGATGTGCTTCCAGAAGGAGAAGGGATGCTCGTTTTCAGGGTTACCGATCATTGCGGAAACACAGACTCAGATACATTGTACTACGAAACCCCGCCCGTAGAAATAACTGTAGACCTCGGTGACGACTATTTTGCGTCTTGTATAGATGTTACATCTATCACCGGACTGTACTCAGGCGGAGTAGGAGAGTATACCTTTCAGTGGTATGTAAATGGCCAGCCGTACAGCACGCTTCCTGCGATCGGCTTTCAGTCCCTCATTACCAGTGAAATCATATTTGAGGTTACAGACGAGTGTGGTAATGTGGGCACCGATGTCGTGATTGTTTTCATCCCTAATATTCCCTTGGAACTAAGCATATCGCCGGATACTACTATTTGTCTGGGAGACAGAGCGCATTTGCTGGCCGAAGCAACAGGAGGTGAAGGTGGGTTTACATACCAATGGTCAAACGGACAAACCTCACCGGGCATTCAGGTAATACCCAATGATACCACAACCTATACTGTTGTGGCTACGGATATATGTGGAATTACCATAGGTGGCTCAACAACCGTCAATACTACTTCGGTTCACGCTGAGTTTACCATTGATTTTGTCGGAACCAACGGAGCAAGTTTTCAAAACCTGAGCACCCCTGATGTCAACTATCTCTGGCATTTCGGCGATGGAAACAAAAGCCGGGAGTTTGAGCCAATCCATGAGTACTACTTCGATGGCAATTACTACATTAGCCTTTACGTTACTGATTCACTGGGTTGCAGCGATCTCTTTGCCATGGAGTACAATCCGCCCATGTTCCTGTACATCCCCAATGCGTTTACTCCGAACAATGACGGAATCAATGAACTCTTCAAAGCGCAAGGAGTAGGTATCAAGTCCTTTGAGATGTCGATCTGGAACCGTCAGGGTGAGCGTCTTTTCCACACCACCAACATCAATGAAGGTTGGAATGGAAGCATGAATGGCAGCAGCTATTTCGTTCCGGATGGTGTGTATGTGGTGAAGTACAAGGCCGAAACTTTTGATGGACAAAAGGTTGAGAACACCGGTCACGTCACTGTTGTTCGATAGGCATTTTTACATACCTTAGCCCCGGCTTTTGGTTCTGAAGGAAGCTTCCGCCTCCCGAAGATTAAAAGGGAATCCGGTGTAAATCCGGAACTGTTCCCGCAGCTGTATTTCTCGCTAAAAGTTTTCGCAACTTTTGTCCACTGTCCAAATGGTAGGATGGGAAGGACGCGAAAACCGAGATAAGTCAGAAGACCTGCCAAAGCCCGAACATAAACTGCAAACTTTCGGGTAAAAAGTTGGTAGGTAGGTTGAGGTTTTCTCTCAATAGGCCTTGCTTTTTATCCTGATCTCGAATACGATGGTCAGGTATTTTTTTGGGTATTGGTTGATATGGATGGCTTTTCCTGCGTGGTCGCACACAGGTGATACCCTCCGGCTTCCCGTTTTTGAGAAAACTGCACTTCGCCTGGCCCAAACCAAGCCTTTTGTTTTTCTTTATCAGGCAGATTCTGCAACGCTCGACTTTTACCGGCAGGGAGATATTTCAATGCTGATCGGGCAAACCACGCCGATGATGATGCGCACATATGGCCCCGGGTTCTCAGCTTCGGTGTCTTCACGCGGACTGGCAACAGCACATACCGGACTCTACTGGAATGACATCAATCTTCAGTCGCCCACCACAGGTATTGCCGACATTTCACTTATTCCGGCAGCCTTTGTTGACCACATTTCCTTTACCGCCGGTGGAGCCTCCAGCACGATGGGTAGTGGTCTGCTGGGCGGAGGTATTCACTTGAATCCTCAAAGTTCACTTGAAAAGGATTACAACGTATCGTTAAACAATACCTTCACATCCCTTGGCAACGCAGAAACCGCTGCCACCTTGCATTTCGCGAATGACCATCTGGTTTCCGAAACCCGCGTGCTGTACAGCTATGCGCAAAACCGTTTCGAATACGTTAATCATGCTCGTCGCGACAAACCATTGAACACCCGCGAAAACAATGCATTTGAGCAATACGGCCTCACACAAAACTTGCAGCGCCGCTTTGGTAAGCACAAACTGGAATTTTCGTTGTGGGCACTCGAAACGTGGCGTGAACTTCCACCAAGCCTTACTTCATCGTACGACGGAGCCTACCAGCAAGACCTGAATTTCAGGGCGCAGCTGGCAGCTCATCTGCACTATGGAAATTGGAATGCGCGCATCCAGGGAGCATTTCTACACGATGAAATGCTTTTCCGGAATGACATGGGAGTGAACTCATTCATTTACTCTCAAACTGCGCTGATCAATGCAGACTTCAATGGCCTTATTGGAGATAATTGGGAATGGCGGGCAGGCAGTCAAAACTCGTTTCAGGAGGCATTGGCCGAAAACAACTACGTACAGCGACACCCATTGTTTAACGCGGCTATTTATGCAGGGTTGACCCATCACGCATCCAACAGGAAATGGACCCAAAACCTGCAGCTCAGGCAGGATTTCTACAGCGGCTACCAACATCCTTTTTCGCCGTCCTACAGTGTCTCATTCATGCCTTCTTCGCGCCTTCATTGGAGCGCGAGCGCTGGCAGGAATTTTCGAATTCCCGGATTTAACGACCGGTTTTGGATGCCCGGCGGCAATCCTGATTTGCCACCCGAAGACGCCTGGAGCATGCAATCGGGGCCTGAAATTCACCTCCTGAAACGCAAGGATGGTAAGGGAGAATGGACGATGCAGGTATTGGCATTCTACAATTGGGTGAACAACTGGATTCAGTGGATTCCAACTGGAAACTATTGGGGAGCCGTGAGCTACAAGTCTGTGGTTTCTCAAGGAATCAATGCCCGCACTACCTATCGGCTTCAACTTGAGCGATGGGTTCTCAGTGCTTCAGCTGATTATGCTTTCACCGATGCGCGAAATGACGACACCCCATTTAACGATGCAATTCGGGGAGAAGTATTACCACACATTCCAAAACACAAGGCAAACGCAATGTTGACGCTGGGGTGGAAGAACTGGTCTTTCTATGCAGATGGCTCATACACCGGAAGTAGGTTCATCACACCCACCGGTAGCCGCACGCTTCCGGCGTTTTGGCTCGTTCACTCGGGTCTGTCTTGGAAAGGCAATGTGAACCGGGTACAAGCCATTATGAGGCTTCGGGTTCACAATCTTTTCAATCACGATTACCAAATTATGCCATGGATGCCCATGCCCCTACGGCATTATTCGGCTTCACTCGAAATCAGAATTTTAAAACCAAAAAAGAACAAATCATGAAGAAAGCCATTTTGTTTACAGGTTTGACACTCGCCACCCTGTTGTTCAGTTGTAAAAAGGAAGATAATCAGCCCATAACACCTCCTCCCGGTGGTGGAAACATCTCTGATCACCGTGTGCTTGTGTGCAATGAAGGTCCGTTTATGACCGGCTCAGGCACCCTTTCGTTGGTGAATATCACCACAGGAGAAAGTCAGCATTCAATTTTCGAGGACATGAATGGTTTTCCGCTTGGTAATATTGTTCAAAGTGCCTATCGAGATAATGGTAGACTATATGTGGTGGTTAACAATGCAGGAAAAATTGAAGTGGCGGATTCCCAGAATTTCACCTCCGTAACAAGCATCGAAAATCTCGGGCAACCACGATTCATGGTGAGTCATGACGGTACTGGCTATGTGAGCGATTGGGCTTCTGGGGGAGTACACATGGTGAATTTGGAAAGTCACACTATTACGGGCACCATTGAAACAGGTTCAGGGCCGGAGCGAATGCTGGTGCAAAACGATGAGGTATGGGTGACCAACAGCGGTGGCTTTTCAACTGCTCAAACCGTTTCAGTGATTGATGCCAATGCTCAAACCTTGTCTGCAACTATTTCTGTGGGTGACAACCCAAATTCTATTGCTGCAGATGCCGACGGCCACGTTCGTGTTTTGTGCAGAGGAGTTGGGTCATGGCCCGATCCGGAAGCAGAAACAGCGGGCTCCATTTGGGTGCTGAATTCTTCTACACACGAGGTAGTTTCTACGTTAACATTCCCTTCGCCTACAGACCACCCTTCAAGCCTCACCGCGAACCCTGATGGAACGGTGTTTTATTACCTCCTGGGCGGCAATGTTTTCAGACTGGGTATTGATGACTCAGATTTGCCGGCAGAACCATGGATTACAGGAAATTTTTATTCATTGGGCTATCACAACGAGGCAGACGTGCTACTCGTAGGCGATGCTGTTGACTTTCAGCAGGACGGCATTGTAAGAATGTATTCTTCTCAGGGTGTCGAAACCGGTGCTTATGCCGTAGGCGTGATTCCAACATTCATGATGGCTTGGTAAGTTGTGGTGGTGATGGTGTAGCATCAACGCTCCATCATCGCAGCGGCTTCTTTACCCACGATGGTTCCAATAGCTACGCCCATGCCACCCAATCGAACTGCCACTCCCAGGCGGTTGGTGATTTTTTCTACAATCGGCTCTTTGGTGGCCCCGGTGCCCATAAGCCCGGTCCAGCGCATATCTATGTGCGTGTCACAATCAGGTAGTATGTGTTGATTGAGAAAAAGTTGCAGGTGATTCTGGATGAAGGAAGATGTGTCCGTATCTGTGGTGAATTCCTCGTTTATAGCCAGATTTCGTGCCCCTCCCAGCAACACCCTTCCATCTACATCCCGAAAGTAATAGTAGCCCCTATCCATGTGAAAGGCGCCTTTTAACCTTAAACCTTCCACCGGCTCCGTAATCAGTACCTGGGCACGGGTAGGACGTACATCAAGCCCTGGGATCAGGTTTCCGGTAAAACCATTGGTGGCCAATAGCAACTGCTCGCATTTGATTTCTTGTCCTGAGCTTAGAAATACCTGGATGCCCGCAGGAAGCTCTTCCCAATTGCTCACTTCTGCTCCGCACACAACATAGACTCCCTTTTGCCGGGCTGTGCGGATAAGGGCTTGCAGCATCTTTGCCGCGTTCAGCTGACCCTCAAAACGATTGGAAATCATGTGATCAAATCCCTTGAGCCCAAAATATTCCAAGCGGCGGTCATCCGAGCTGAACACTATTTCTCCAAATACAGGTTTCAAAATGTGGTTAATGTAATCCATGTGTTCAACACACGCTGCATGGAGATTGCAGAGGTCAGGGGTAAATACTTCAAAGCCACCACTCGCTTCGTAAGCGATGTTTTCCTTACCGGCCAACTTCAGAAGGTAGCTTATTCCTTCCCATCGTTTTTTAATGAGCGCAACAACTTGCTGCTCGTCTGAGTGTTCCAGGTCATCAATGATTTCCGACAGGCTACCAAAGCACGCAAATCCGGCATTCTTGCTACTGGCTCCAGCCGGGGTGAGGCCCTTTTCAAGCAGTACAACGCTTCGTGATGGATTTGCCATTTTGGCATGAATGGCAGCTGATAAACCAACTATTCCACCACCCACAACAACAAGTTGTGCACAATCCGGAAACAGGGCTTTATCCCAATAGCTGTGATTCATAGACGATTTTAACACAAAAATAGTAACATGCCGGTGTGAAAACCGTTTTAAGTCATAAGAAGCTGACCGATATTTTTTCACGATATTTGTTCAGCGCACTATCAGAATGCAAGGAAAACATTTCTTTACAGGCCTTTTTACTGTTGTCCTGATTTTTTTGGGTAACGCCTTTCCCGCTTTCGGGCAGGGAGAGTTATACATTTTTGGAGTGGTGAAAGACTATGCCAACTCCAAGAAACTCGAAAACGTAACCATCACTGCATATCACAATGGTGTCAAGGTTGACGAATACGTTACCCGAAACAATGGGAAATACGAATTTTTTCTCGACCTCGGAAAAGAGTACGACATCAAGTTTGGCCGCTCTGGTTTTGTTGGTAAAAGCGTGTACATGGACTCCCGCAACATTCCTGAAGAGGACGTCGGTGCGGGTTTTTCCTTGAACATAGAAATGAGCCTCTTTGAGGAGCAGGAAGGTCTGGATGTATCCATACTCGATAATCCAATTGGAAAGGCGAAGTACAACCCTAACACTGGTGCACTTGAGTTCGATTTTGCCTATACCCAAAAAATCAAGGATGAGATTAATCGCCTGATGCGGGAATGGGAGCGAGGAAATAAAGACAAACAACAGGCAGATAAAGATAAAGAAAAAGAGCTACAGGCTCTGGAGAAAGAGTTTGATAAACTGGTTGATCAGGCTGATAAGGCCTTTCTCAATGAGAAATATGCCGAATCGGTTGCCGACTATAAGGAGGCCCTTAAGCTCAAGGAAGGCAATCCAATGGTCCTCATGAAGCTCAAAAGTGCTGAAGAGAAGCTTGCTGAGCAAAATGCGGCCAACGCGGAGATGGAGAAGTACGAAGCCGCACTAAAATCCGGCGACGATGCCATGCGGAATGAAAACTATGACCTCGCAATCAAAAAATACGAAGAGGCATTGGCCATCCGAAAAGATGAAAAATACCCCAAAGACCAAATAGCCGATGCCAAAGCCCGCCTTGAAGCCAAAAAGAAGGAAGAGGAGGAAAGAGCCCGCTTTGAGGAACTGGTAAGAAAGGGAGATAATCTTTTAAAGGCACAGGATTATCCCGATGCCATTGCCAATTACGAGGAGGCGCTTACCATCAAACCCAAGGATGGAGATGTTGCTAAAAAACTGGCAGACGCCAAAAAGGCCTTCGAAGAATATGAAAAGCAGAAAGCGAAGGACGAAGAGTACAATAACCTTGTGACCAAGGCGGATGCCTCATTTAAGTCTGAAGCCTACGAGCAGGCCATAAAGGACTACGAAGCCGCTCTGAAGGTAAAATCCAACGAAAAGCATCCTGCAGAAAGAATTGAACTAGCAAGAAAAAAGCTGGACGAAATCGCGAAGCGGGAAGAAGAAGAGCGTTTGGAAGCTGAAAGGCAGGCTCAGTTTGAGGAGTGGGTATCAAAAGGAGACGCTGCAGTTGGAAAGAAAGATTATGATCAGGCAATCGGCCACTACGATGAGGCGCTCAAAATTTACGCAGATAATCAGGGGGTAAAAAAGAAGCGCGAGGATGCCATTGCGGCGAAAGACACGCTTGAAAAAGAGCGCGAGCTCGACAAAGAATACGCTGCTGCCTTAAAAGAAGGTGACGATGCCTTCAAGGCTGAGCAATACCAACAGGCCCGAACTGCTTTTGAGCGTGCCGCAAAGCTTAAATCAGATTTACCTTATCCGTCGCAACGAATCAAGGAAATAGACGATCTGTTGGCAGAAATGGCGCGTATCGAGGAAGAAAAACGCAAAGAAGAAGAGGCCCGTAAAGCAGAGGAGAAAAGACTAGCAGAAGAACTTGCACGTTTCAATGCCCTTGTTGAAGAGGGTGATGGCTTTTTTAAGAAAAAGGATTACCAGGATGCCATCGAACGCTACGAAGAGGCACTCTCGCTGAAGCCCGAAAATCAGCATTTGCCGAAGAAAATCAAGGAAGCCGAAAAATTGCTTGCAGAACTTCGTGCCGCAATGGATGCCGAAGAGAACTACAAGCAAGCCATTGCGGAAGCCGACCAAAAAATGCAGGCCCAAAACTTTGAATCTGCAATCAAAGCGTACGAGCGTGCACTGGAGGTAAACCCCGCAGAGAAATACCCATCGCAGCAAATTGAGGCAGCCCAAAAAATGATTGAAGACCGCAAGCGAAAAGAAGAACTCGCGGCACAAGAGGCAGCCCAGCAGGCTGAAGCAGCATCCAAAGCTGCCGAAGAAGCAGCCCAGGCAAAGCTGCGAGAACAATTTAACAAAATCGTGAAGCAGGGCGACGAGCAGATGGCCGAAAAGGAATATAAAAATGCTGGAATTCGATACCGCGAAGCCCTGGAACTTATTGCCGATGATGTAGAAGTTCAGAAAAAACTGGCCGATGCTGAACGGCTTTTAGGAGAAATGCAAAGCCAGCGTGATGCCGACCGCCAATACAATATGTTAATTGCCGAGGCCGACGCCGCGATGAAAGGAGAGAACTACGTCCTTGCTACGCAGAAATACCAGGAAGCGCTGAAGGTTAAGACGGACGATACGTATTCAAAAGAGCAACTGGCTGAGATAGACCGAAGATTGAAAGATCGGGATGAACGGATTAAGGCGGAGGAGGAAGCAGCCGAGCGAGATCGGAGGATAAAGGAAAAAGAAGAAGAGAAAAGGAAAAAGGAAGCTGCTCTGATGGCCGAAAAATCTGCTGAGGAAGAAGAGTACAATACCTTGATTGAGGTGGCAGATAAAAAATTCGGGCAGAGCGAGTATAAAGTAGCACTGCGCAACTACAAAGAAGCTTCAGCACTCAAGCCGGGAGAGTTTTATCCCAAATCTAAGATTCAGGAAATTGAGCGCATACTCGAGGAAGAAGAAGAGCGTAAACTGGCTGAAAAGCGCCGGCAGGAAGAAGAAATGGCTGAAGATGAGTCGCGAAGAAGTAAATCTCGCGGTAAGGGAAATACCGTGGATTCAAGAAACGAAGATGAAGCAGAGCGATTTATGCGCGAGGCTCGATTGCGGGAGGAGGCTGAAAAGTACGAGCGAATAAAAAGGATCAAAAGAGAAGAGAAGGAAATGCACTCTACCCTGCGCGATAAAGAAATGGAAGTGGCCTCAAGCAGACTGGATGAAGTTGAAACCCTGCTTGCAGAAAACCGGGAGCGCATGAACAGAGCAGAGCAGAGTCGTGAGCGCAAAGCAATACAAGTGAAAGACTATAAAAAAGCCACCGACCAGGGGTGGATTGATCAGCGAAGCAAGGAGATGGAGCGAATCCATCGCAACCTTCAGCAAATAGACGAAGAGATCAAGCTCATAGAAGACCTTGTGGCGCGTAATGAAATATCGCATGCGCAACGGGTAGTTGATATTGACCAAAGGTTTACAGATCACCACTATTATCTGCTGGAGAAACGTGAAAAAGAGAATGAAAAAAGCCTCAAGTCATACAAAAGGGCACAAGAGATTAGAGAGGAAATTCAGCAATTTCTCGAAGAGAAGGCGACGCGTCAGGAGAATCTCACAGCGGGTTTGATGGATCAAAAAGAAGAATTCAGCGAGCAAGATACGCGCCGAATTATGGCAGAGCGGGAGAGGATTGAACAAGCCAAGATTCGGGTAAAAGAGCTGCAGCAAGAACAAGATCGCTTGTCTGGTCGATCTCAGGAGGTTATTACCGAAAACCAAAAAGAAATCACTGAGCGCAGAACGACTATTCAGGATCAACAGCGCGAATTGGCAACACGGGCAGATCAGCGTGCCCAGAAGTCGAGAGAGGAACTGAGCAAACTACGTGCAGCCGAACCAAAAGATTACAACGACTACTACCTTTCTCAACTTGCACAGGAATATCCGCAGGGTGTCACCGAGGAAAGTGACAATGTGGGAAACAAAGTTATCATTCGCCGAATTGTGGTGATCGGTAACAAAGCCGACGAATATCGAAAAGTCATAGACAAAACGGGTAAGTATTATTTTAAGAATGGCGCTAGCATTACTGAATTAACCTGGAACAGAGAAACCAATGTTCAGTTGGATTAAGTAATTGTGGTTGTATTCTTTGGTTAGTTTTTATTTGGCCTGAAAAACCAATTGTCGTCTTTGGAAATAATGAACACTGTTGGTCGTTGGCTTTTGAATGACTATATTTGGTCATGACCGACCAAACTCACTAGTTAACGCAACAAGCGATGCTTTCTAAGTTTTTTTACTCTGCTTTCATATTCTGTGCAGTTTGCCAATATGCGATTGCGCAAAACGTAGCAATTAATGAAACGGGCGATCTTCCTCATCCGTCTGCAATGTTGGAAATAACATCCAATGACAAAGGAATTCTTATTCCACGTGTCAATGATCACATGAGTGTTCCCGGACCGGCTCAAGGTTTGCTGGTATATGACACGGCTGACAACAATTTCTGGTATTTCGATGGTACGGTGTGGCGTCCGTTAATGAGTAGTGGTGATGGTTGGTTACTTGAAGGTAATGACTTAACAGACCCATCGGTGAATTTCTTAGGAACACTGGATGAGGCAGCCATGATGTTCAGGGTGAACAATTCCGCTGCAGGTAGATTGGATTATGAGGCTTTAACAGCCGGCAATGTTGTTGGAACAAAAGGCGCAACAGCATTGGGTTTTGAGGCTCTTGGCAGCAATACTGCCGGCTATCACAATACTGCCTTCGGTTTTCAAGCAGGTGGTAGTGTCACTGTAAATCACAACAATACTTATTTTGGGTACCAGGCAGGTACTTCTTCAGTAGGCTTTCGCAATACTTTTATTGGCAGTGGTTCCGGGGCTGCTATGGGGTCCGGAGCAAATATGACCATCATCGGAGCAGATGCCTTTTCCAATGCACCGGCTGGTCAGGAAAGTGTGTGGATTGGTGCAGAGGCAGGTATGAACACTACAACAGGGGGTGCCCGCAATATTGTATTGGGCTTCAGGGCTGGAATGAATCAAGCGGGAAATGATAATATTATCTTGGGTCACAGCGCAGGATTGAATTTTACCAACAATCGCAATGTGGTGATAGGAACCGATGCAGCTTTAACAAACGAGAACTCTGCCCGAAATGTGATAATTGGCTGGAGCGCAAATTCGGGTGTGAATAGCACCTTTGGCCCTTCAGATTGTGTGATCATCGGTACGTTGGCTGGCAGAGCGGTTAGATTTAATGGAAATGTTTTTGTTGGTGAGCGAAGTGGGCAATGGGTAGTTACGGGAGCTGACAATACCTTTATTGGTAAGCGAGCCGGTTCAGGAGTTCAGTCTTCCGGATCTGTCGGCGAGAATTCAGCAGGAAACAGCAACGTTGCCGTTGGCTCTGAGGCAGGAAGAGATCTCCAGAATGGTGCCATGAGAAATACAATTGTTGGAACCCAAGCCGGTCAGCTAAGTACAAGCGGCGAAAGAAATACTTTTATTGGTTGGGAATCAGGACGTAACGTCACTTCCGGCTCCGGAAATGTGTACATTGGATCACAATCAGGGAGCGGATCGATTGCGGGTTACACTGGCGCGGCAAATAATCGTTTTCTGCTGTCAAATGCAGCCGGCTCAGCAGGTGTGCTCATGTCAGGGCACTTCGACGACAAACGAGTAGGTATCAACACCATTAATCCTACCCAAACACTTTCTGTAAATGGCGACGCCGGTAAACCCGGAGGTGGTGAATGGGATACTTTTTCGGATCAACGACTAAAGACAGATGTGAGCTCTTTCGACGATGGTTTGCAGGTTGTTCTGCGGCTCCGCCCTGTTGAATTCAGGTACAATGAGCTATCAGGCTACCAGGATTTGAGCACGCCCTATATCGGATTTTTGGCCCAGGATGTTGAAAGCATAGCTCCCTACATGGTTCGGGTAATGGACGATAGTCAAGGCCCCTCAGGTTTGAGTGATTTGCGTGTGCTGAAAGGAGATGCCCTGAGCAAGGTTCTGGTAAATGCCATCCAGGAACAGCAAGAACAAATTTCTTCTCTTGAAGAGAGAATTGAACAACTCGAAAAATTGGTGCTCGAAATGAACGGCACTGCCGCCTCTGCCGAAAAGTAGGCTAGGATATTAAGCCAAAAAGCAAAGCCGCTCACAATTTGTAAGCGGCTTTGCTTTTCAGCTTTTACGAAGTTTTATCCTTTGTTCCATGCAGTGAACATCCAGTGGCGTTGTTCTAAACGCTTCAGATATCCCGTGGCCATATCTTCGGTTGCGCTGTCACCGATTTCACCGGCCGCTTCAATGGTATCAATTAAGAACGAGAACAGAATCTCAAAGTCTTTCAAAATCTCCGTTACCATATCATCCGACGGAGTCTCCTCAGAAGCCTCGGCAATTTCCGAGGTATTCAGGTATCCGGCCATCGAGCTGATAGGCTTTTTTCCAAAAACCCGGATTCTTTCAGCTATTTCATCAATCTGCAGTTTTACCGCATCGTACTCCAGTTCAAACTGGTCGTGCAACTCAAAAAAGTCTTTGCCTTCCACGTTCCAATGAAAGTTTCTCAACTTTTGATAATGTACCTGGTAGTTAGCCAGTAATTTGTTGAGCGCATCAACAACTTCCTTCGTCTCTTCTTCTGAAAAGCCAAGTTTACTATGTGTACTCATAAGTGTTTAATTGTTTTTGGGTTCACCTCAATGATAATCAATTGGAGCTGAACATTCAGAAAATGACTGTTAAAGATTCAAAACTCCTGTGGACTGGCAGGGTTAGAATTGCTCCAGAACCTGAATTCGCCTGTCAATAGGGGGATGAGTGGCGAACCAGCTTGTGAGGTTGAGCGAAAACTCCTTGCTGTCTTTTTGAGGCTCGTTTTCTATGAAAAGTTGTTTCACATCATCGTTCACGTCGAGTTGATGATTGCCGGAAATTTTTCGCAAAGCACTGGCCAATGCCCTCGGATTCTTTGTCATGTCAGCAGCTCCGGCATCGGCCATATATTCTCTTTTTCGTGACAAGCCAAATTTGAAAATCAGTGAGAGGAAGTAGGCAATCAAAGCAATGACCAGTGCTATGATCATAGCCTTACCAGCGTCCTTGCTGCGTCTTCCACCCATGCTTCCATAAAAGAAGCTCCTCAGCGCAATCTGAACGGCAAATGAGAAAATCCCAACGAATATGATTGAAATGATGAGCAACCTTACATCGTGGTTTCTGATGTGCATCAATTCGTGTGCAATAACGCCCTCCAACTCCTCGTCGTTCAGCTTATCGATAATTCCCCTGGTGAGGGTAACAGTGTAGGTTTTTTGATTGATACCACTGGCAAAAGCGTTCAGAGCCGGGCTCTCAATGATGTTCAGTTTGGGCATGGCCATACCCTGACTCATACAGAGATTCTCACAAAGGTTGTACACTCGCATGTTTTCCTTTCGGCTTAGCGTTTTGGCTCCTGTTGCTGCCCGGATCATTGAAGTGTTGGCGAAATAGGCAATGAGAAACCAGATCAGCACAACGGCGGTAATAGCAGGTAATGCGTTTACAAACAAATCAGTAGCTGAGGATACCGGGTCTGCCATTTGCGGTTCTTCCGTCCAGCCTGCCAACAGGAAAAAAAAGACCCAAACAGCGGCAAAGATGAGCAGCGGAAAAGCCATCAGATAGATGGCCGATAGCCGATTGTTTCGCGCAATTTGCGTGTGAATACCCGTATATGCAGCCATCAAAATCAGAATTTAATCTCGGGCGCCTGGTCAAGTCTTTCGCGGTCAGCACCTACATCGAACATAGGCTGGGTTTTAAAACCAAATGGGCCAGCCAACAGGTTGTTCGGGAAGGTCTGAATGGCGGTATTGAGCTCGCGTGTAGCCGAATTGAAAAAGCGTCTTACCGCTGCCAGCTTGTTCTCAATATCAGATATTTCGCCCTGAAGCTGCATAAAATTCTGGTTGGCTTTCAGGTCAGGATAAGCCTCAACCTGTATATTTAATCCACCCAAAGCCTGGGTTAACTCATTTTCGGCCTGTATTTTATCATTGATTCCGCTGGCATTGATGGCTCTCGATCTCGCTGCAGTAATTTTGGTCAGTACGCCTTCTTCGTGCTGCATGTAGCCCTTTACGGCGTTTACCAATTGTGGAATCAAATCGTGCCGCTGCTTAAGTTGCACATCAATGTCGGCAAAAGCATTTTCTCGTCTAAGACGAAGTTTTACAAGTCGGTTATAGATACTTACAATCCAAATAACCAGAATGATAACAATTCCAATTGCGATTAACATAACAGTTGTAGATTAGGTGGCTGCAAATGTACCAAAACCGACACACCCCAAGGCTTCGTTATGAAAGTTTAACCAGAGCGACGCGATTAAACAAAGTCTTGATTGTTAGGTTTTGATCCAATGCCATCTGCATATACTTGAATGGGTTACATAGCCCGTACATGAATGTTGCGCCAATCGGTATTCTGTTGGTTTTTGTTTGTCGTTGAAAGGAGCCTTTCAGTGGATGAATAGATGTGCTTTGGCGAACATTTTACCGCATACATAAACCTTTCAGTACCTTTATTGTAACAAGTAGAACTGACCAGATCTCCTTTTTTCTTAATCATTACCAGCCATGAAGAAGACCCTAACTCTTTTAACCTTGTTTTTATCTGTGCAAGTTATTCTTGCGCAGGGATTTTTAGATATCGTTGATATGGGCGGCCAACTGGACTACGTCCGGCTACCTGCAACAAACCTTTTTGATGAAGTTGAAACCATAACGGAGAATCACCCGGATTACAGGGGTGTTTTAAGCAGGGGCATTGTGCTGAGCCCTCGCAATGAGGACATTCAAAGCATATTGTCATCTCAGGCCGGCCGTGTTAAAATGAATGTTCCTACCCCGGAGGGAAGTATGGAGCTGTGGCTGGTGCCATCGCCGTCTGTTGGAGGAAACCTGCCGTTGATTGCTGCATCAAGGAGAGATTATCCGATTCAGGACTATAAGGGCAAGTGGTTCTGGGGTGTGGTAAAAGATGCGCCCGGCTCCTTTGTGTCAGTATCTATTGGTGAAGATGAGGTAATGGTTTTTATCTCCTTCTCTGATCGGGATTTTACACTGGCTAAATTGGGAGAATCTGAGAATTACGTTGTCTATCGAAACAGTGATCTATTGGTAAACAATGAATTAGGCTGTGCTGTAGATGAAGAGGTTCATTTACGGGGTAAGCTCCGAAATGAAATACAAGGAGGCGCAAGGGATGCCAGTAACTGTGTGAATCAGTACGTTGAGGTAAACCATAACGTGTTTCTTGACAAAGGCTCACTGTCTTCCACTGCCGATTACATTCTAGGGCTTTTCAATCAGGTGGGTATATTGTATGCCAATGAACTCATCAATTTTACAGTCTCTGAGTTGATCATTTGGGATGTACCGAGCCCATATTCCGGTCCGGGCGCAAGTCAGTTTTTGAATCAATTCACAAATGAACTGAACGGGGTTTTTAACGGTGATTACGCGCATCTTGTGGGCTATGGCGGAGGAGGCGGAGTTGCATACCTCGACGTTGTATGTAGTAACAAATTCTGGCGAACAGCTTA
Organism: Cryomorphaceae bacterium; assembly: GCA_007695365.1. NCBI lineage: Bacteria > Pseudomonadati > Bacteroidota > Flavobacteriia > Flavobacteriales > Cryomorphaceae > Cryomorphaceae bacterium. Next base: position 62,147 of record REDV01000070.1, read on the forward strand.
CAGCGGAATTGGTAGCACGTATCAAAATGTTCCGACTTACAGTTGGTCTGTCATGGTTGTGACGCATGAACTTGGTCACAACCTCGGCTCACCTCACACCCATAGTTGTTCGTGGAATGGATCAGGAAACCCGGCCATTGATGGCTGTGGACCTGCGGCTGGCTTTTCGGAGGGCTGTGAAGGTCCCATTCCGTCCAATGGCGGCACTGTTATGAGTTACTGTCACCTCATCGGCGGTGTAGGAATAAATCTCTCGAATGGTTTTGGGCTACAGCCTGGTGACCTGATTCGTAGTCGCGTGCACAATGCGGTTTGCCTTGGTGATTGTACGCCTTTTCAGGCTTGTAAGCCTTTACTGGAGTACGAATTGATTGCAGATTGCGAAGCTGAAGATTTTCAGATCATGCTGACCATTCAGGATGGCGCAGATCCTGAAAATTACAACATTTTCGCCTCGGTAAACGGCGCTCCGGAGGTGCAGGTAGCCACCAACCAACCGGCAGGTATTTACACTTTTGGGATCTACGGCCAAAACGACATCATTGATTTAACGGTGGAAGTGGTGGGCAATTCTGACTGCGATGAAGAGATAAACGGCATTTCATTGATGGGCGAAAACAGCCCATTGGGATGCACTGACCCAGCGGCTTGTAATTATGATCCCAACGCAACCTGCAATGATGGTAGTTGTATTTTCAATGACCCGGTTACTGTGCTTTTTACTACCGACTGTTGGGGAGAAGAAAGTTCATGGGAGATAACGGATAGCACCGGTGCCAGTGTATTCAGCGTGCAGGAAGGAGCCTACGCATCACTCCAAACCTACACCACTGAGGTGTGTTTGAGTGAAGGGTGCTACACACTTATTGTGTCGGACGGTTTTGGTGATGGACTTTTTGGATCGCAATACGGGTCATGTTCAGTAGATGGGGATTTTGCAGTATTCAGTGCCAGCGGTGATACCCTGGTAAAAATGCTTACGCCTGATTTCGGGTTTGAAGTTTCTTTTCCATTCTGCCTGGTGGAAGAAGAAGTTTCTGAATGTGTTGTATCTCCTGTTTTGTCGTCGGTTACGCCAGCTACCATCCCGTGTGCGGGCGGCGTTGAGCTCCAGATAGAAGGGGCCAATTTTTGTGATTTGATCAGTGTGAGCATAGGGGGCCAAAACGCGGAAATAATTTCTTCCAGCCAGACTTCTGTTTGGGTTACTGCACCTGCCGGAAGTGGCGTGGGTTTGGATGTAATCGTTACCACTCAGCAAGGAGTAAGCAACGGCCTCCCTGTGAGCTACGGTGCCCCGGTCCTTACATTGGCATCACCTCCCACGTTCCCCTGCGAAGGTGGTATTATAGTGACCCTGATAGGAACCAATTTGTGCGATGCCACCGGTGTAGCGATAGGAGGTGTGAGCGCACCCATTATCTCATCAGGTCCTACCGAAGTCAATGTCATGGTTCCTCCCGGAACAGGTACGGGGCTTCCTGTAGTGGTCACCACGCCGTCGGGTGTGTCAAATCCTTTGACTGTGGATTATGTTGCTCCTTTTTTGTTCTCGGTAACTCCGGCTGAACCAGCGTGCGAAGGCGGTTCTTTGCTCACCCTTCAGGGTAGTAATTTTTGTAATGCATCTTCCGTAACCATTGGAGGTACCCCAGTTTCAATAACTTCAGTAACATCAACAGAAATTGTCGTGACGGCTCCCTCGGGCAGCGGTGTAGGCCTCGATGTGTTGGTGACCACCCCCTCAGGCGTGTCAAATGCAGTGGCTGTGAGCTATGCGGCGCCGGTATTGACTTCTGTCGTTCCCTCGAATATTCTTTGTGAAGGCGGAACAATGCTCACCCTTACCGGTACCAATTTCTGTGATGCTACCTCTGTAACCATCGGCGGGCAAGCCGTGACTATCAACTCGGTATCACCCACTGAAATTGAAGTAGTTTCATTGCCGGGTTCCGGGTCTGGCCTGGATGTGGTGGTGACTACTCCTTCAGGGGTTTCAAATTCCCTCTCTGTGAGCTATGAGGCTCCCAACCTTACATTTGTTGCGCCAACTACCATTCCTTGCGCGGGAAACATTACCATGACCTTGGTGGGAACCAATTTTTGTGATGCAACCAGCGTAACCATCGGTGGGGTGAACGCTCCGATTATGTCGGTTGACCCAACCATGATCATTGCTACAGCACTGCCCGGAACAGGCTCAAATCTATCTGTAGTTGTAACCACTCCCTCTGGTGTATCTAATGCGCTGCTTGTAAGCTACGCCCCACCAGTGCTCAATTCTGTTACGCCTTCCGTTGTTCCATGCGAAGGAGGAGCCTCCTTAACACTTTTGGGTACTGATTTTTGCAGTGCCTCAAGTGTAACGATTGGTGGCAGTCCTGTAATGATTACTTCGGTAACACCAACAGAAATTGTCGTAACGGCTCCTTCGGGCAGCGGTGTAGACCTCGATGTGGTGGTGACCACTCCCTCAGGCGTGTCAAATGCCGTGGCTGTGAGCTATGCGGCGCCGGTATTGACTTCTGTCGTTCCCTCGAATATTCCTTGTGAAGGCGGAACAACGCTCACCCTTACCGGTACCAATTTCTGCGATGCAACTGCGGTGACCATCGGCGGGGTAGCTGCCTCCATCAACTCCATCACCCCAACGCAAATGGAAGTCACATCTCCTCCGGGCAGCGGATTGAATTTAGACGTTGTCGTGAGCACCCCATCCGGCACATCAAACGCGGTGCAGGTTAGTTACGAAGCGCCGGGTCTGATTTTGGTTGCGCCGGCTCTCATTCCTTGTGAAGGAAATACAACCATCACCCTGATAGGAAGCAACCTATGCAATGCCACCAGCGTGACCATTGGCGGGGTGATCGCCCCTATTGTATCGGCAGATCCTACCCAGATCGTTGCCACAACTCCTCCGGGTACCGGCACCGGTGTGGGTGTCACCGTTACCACACCATCAGGGGTATCAAACACCATTCCGGTGAACTATTCACTACCTGTTTTGACTTCTGTCAACCCGATTGCGATTCCTTGTGAAGGTGGAGTTCCACTCACCATTCAAGGGAGTGATTTTTGTGGTGTAACAAGCGTAACAATTGGGGGAGTGCTGACTGCGATTTCCTCGGCTACATCAACAGAGATTATCGTTACTGCTCCTGCAGGTACCGGCGAGAACCTGGATGTATTGGTCACAACACCGTCGGGTACATCCAATGCGTTGCAGGTTGGTTATCTTCCATGTGAAGAGGAATGTGAGCTCGATTACACTTACACAACCTCCGGGGCCACCATAGGTTACGCCAACGGTTCAGCAACCATTACTGTTACAGGTGGTCAGCCTCCGTATAGTTATCAGTGGAATGACCCCTTTATGCAAACCGGTCAGACCTTGTTTGGAGTGTTTCCCGGTACCTATCTGTGCACCGTAACCGATGCCAATAATTGCACAGATACATTCGAAGTGTTTATTGGCTTTGAGAGTAATGTGCCCACAACCCAGGTCCATCCTAATTTCTGCAACACCGGAGGCTACGCCCTTGGCGATTTTATTCAGGCCATTTCTGTTCAGAGCGCAACGGCATACCGTTGGCAATTCAGCGTGGGGGGAAACACCTTGCCTGAGTACACCCGTAACGCCTCCAACCCCTGGATGCGGTTGTCTTGGATTGACGGAATAGAACTCGATGTTACTTATGATGTTAGAGTAAAAGCGCGGGTAAACGAAGAGTGGGGCGAATACGGAGATATCTGCACCATCACTACATCATCCGAAGTACCTCAAACTGAACTCCGGCCGGAGTACCATGTAACCAACGGCGCCGGAGATCCATACGTGATGTGTGACCTGATGATTGCCTACGCTGTTAGCGGTGCCACAGACTACCGTTGGCGCCTGGATCCGGATTCAGACCCGAACAATGGAAATGAAATCTATTACACCCGTGGAACCGGAAATCCCTCCGTAAGGCTTTCGTGGATGGGAGGACTGCAACCCATGCAGACCTATCAGGTGGCGGTTGAAGCCGCCATCGGAGATGCCTGGAGTGGTTTCGGAAACGTCCATAATATCACCCTTGGGCCACCCGCAATGACCCAGGTTCGCCCCAACCACTGTGGGGTCACCTATGGCTCGTTAAATACTGTAATTAGCGCGCAGAGTGTGTGTATTGCCGATTACTACGAGTTTCAATTGGTGAATTCCTCAACCGGCATAACCAGCATGGCTACCCGACCCAACGCAGCGGTGCTCCTGAGCAGTAATGACGTGAACCCGGCTCTGACTCCCGGAACGTATAATGCAAGTGTTCGTGTTCAGCAAGGCGGTGTGCTGGGTTCATGGGGGCCTGTTTGCACCTTTACGATTGCCTCACCCGGTCAGGAAAGCCCGATGCCTGAGGGACAGCAAGCCACCCTGCAAGCAGAAACCAATGTAACGCTCTATCCCAACCCCATGAGTGGTACAGTCATTTGGCTCGAGGCAGATGAATTACCTGACAACCATCAGCAAGCCATTGTTCAACTCCATGATGTATATGGCAAGGTGCTGCACAGCGCAACGCTCAACTACGAGGGCAGCCGCCACACCGAAGCCATTGAGTTGGGCAGAAGTCTGGCTTCAGGAATTTACATCATGCAAATGACAGTGGATGGAAAATGGATTGCTGCTGAAAGGTTGGTTGTACAATAATGAAATAGACCGTTCTATCTGAAATCCGATAGAGCGCCCATTTTCACAAGAGTGGTTCAGGGGGCAAAGTTTAACTTTGCCCCCTGATGTTTAAAGTCAAACTCTCTTATCGCGAAACCGGAAGGTTTTCCGACCTCGTTCACGACTACCTCGAAGGACATGTAAATCTTCGTCCCTTTTATCACCGTGCACCGGACATTGAGGGCATGCTTGGACAGGCAGACGAAAAACTCAATGATTTTAAACATCGTCAGGTACTTGTTGATGCTCTTTCGTCTCAGTACACAAATACAGGTCTCCGGGTTCCCGAGTTGGTTCATCGGCTGGCGAAGAAGAATTGTGTTACGGTCACCACAGGCCACCAGCTTTGCTTGTTTTCGGGTCCGCTGTATTTTGTGTACAAAATCCTCACTACCATCAGGTTGTCGGAAGAATTAAATGCAGCTCGAAACGTTCTGGATGTGGTGCCTGTGTTCTGGATGGCATCCGAAGACCACGACTTTGACGAGGTTAATCACTGCTACGTAAACAACCAAAAGATAGAGTGGGAGAGCGGTCAGGCAGGAGCCGTGGGACGAATGAAGCTGGAAGGTATGGAAGAAGTACTCGGGGCCATGAAAGAAGCCCTCGGCGAAGCTCCTGACAGAGAAGAGGTAATGGAAATCCTGCGTCGCACTTATGGCAATTCCGGGCAGACCCTGGCTACAGCCACGCGGCAACTGGTTGCCGAACTTTTCGGACTTGAAAAGATTCTCATCATAGACGGCGATGATGCTTCACTCAAGCAACTGTTTGCTCCCCACATCGAGAAAGAAATCAACGAGCAGTTTTCATTTCGGGCTGTGAGTGCCACATCGGGCAAACTGGCAGGCCATTACAAGGTGCAGGTTCATCCTCGTGAATTGAACCTGTTTTATCTGGATCATCAGTTGCGTGAACGAATTGTAGCGACATCCGATGGATTTGAAGTGCTGCATACCGATTTAAAGTTCAGTAAAAATGAGTTGCTTGAGTTGGTGCACAATCACCCGGAGCGCTTCAGCCCGAATGTGATATTGCGGCCTTTGTACCAGGAAACGATTCTTCCGAATGTTTGCTATGTGGGAGGAGGAGGCGAACTGGCATACTGGTTTCAACTCAAAGATACTTTTCGCGCTGCCGGCTTACCCTTTCCGGTATTACTACTCAGGAACTCTTCCATGTGGGTTTCCGCAGCGGATATGAGAAACATCCGAAAACTCAACCTCGATGTTACTGACTTTTTTGGTGACTCAGAGCGATTGATACAAGCCTTCGTGCGCGAACAGGCCGACGAGGATCTGGATATGAGTTCGGAATACAATCAGTTGGAAGCTCTCTACGAGCAATTGTCATCTCTCGCAGCGTCAGTAGATCCCACCCTCGAAAAAATGGTGATGGCCGAAGGAGCGAGAACCCACAAAGGGTTGAAATTCATCGAAAAAAGAATTATTCGCGCAGCCAAAAGAAAGAATCGTCAAACCATCGACCGCATTCAGGCGCTTTTTGATCGGTTTTTCCCGAATAACGGCCTGCAGGAGCGGCATGATAACTATTTTCAATACCACGCTCAGTACGGAAGCCCCTGGTTAGAGCAGATCTCCTCAATGTTAGAACCGCTCGAAAAAACCTTCACCATTGTCGTAGACAATCATTCGCCAAGCGAGTAATTTGAACGGGGAAAAAGCTGTTCAAAACTGGCGGTTTCGTGTAAGCGCCCTACCCGTAACTCTTCTATCTTTGCCGCATGCCAGAAATGATCCTCATTCTCGATTTCGGATCGCAATATACACAACTGATAGCCCGTAGAGTACGAGAGCTGAATGTGTATTGTGAAATTCATCCGTTTAACCATATTCCCGAAGACCTCAGCCATGTAAAAGGCGTTATTCTTTCGGGTAGCCCGTTTTCGGTTCACGATGAAAACGCTCCGCATCCGGACTTGACCCACATCCGTGGTAAAATGCCCTTACTCGGTGTGTGTTATGGCGCGCAGTGGATGGCACAGCAAGGAGGTGGTTCGGTAAAGCCTTCTGAAATACGCGAGTACGGTCGGGCGAATCTTTCTTTTGTGGATAAGGAGCATGCATTGATGAAGCACGTAAGTAATTTCAGTCAGGTGTGGATGTCGCACGGTGATACCATTGCTGAACTTCCTTCACACTTCGAAATTGTGGCCAGTACACCCGATGTGCGTGTGGCAGGATACCACATTAAGGACGAGGAAACCTACGGAATACAGTTTCACCCCGAAGTATACCACTCCACCGAAGGCAAAGTGCTTCTGCAAAACTTTGTTGTAGATATTTGCCGTTGTGCACAGGACTGGACACCTGAAGCCTTTGTAGAAACCACCGTTGCCGCACTTCGTGAGCAGCTCGGCAACGACAGGGTTGTGTTGGGCTTGAGCGGAGGAGTTGATTCATCTGTGGCCGCCATGTTACTTCATCAGGCAATCGGAGCCAACCTCTACTGCATTTTTGTAGACAATGGCCTCTTGCGAAAGCATGAATTTCAATCCGTACTTGAAGGGTACAAAGGTGTGGGGCTCAATGTAAAAGGTGTAGATGCCAGTCAGCAGTTTTACAGTGCCCTGAGCAATATCACAGACCCCGAAGAGAAACGAAAGGCCATCGGCCGGGTGTTTATTGATGTGTTCGACGAGGAAGCACATGCCATTGAGGATGTAAAATGGTTGGGTCAGGGTACCATCTATCCCGATGTGATTGAATCTGTGTCGGTAAAAGGCCCTTCAGCTACCATTAAGTCGCATCACAATGTGGGTGGACTGCCTGATTTCATGAAACTGAAAGTGGTGGAGCCTTTGCGCTCACTTTTCAAAGACGAAGTTCGAAGGGTAGGAGCAAGCCTCAATATGCCACAAAGCATTTTGGGGCGTCATCCTTTTCCCGGCCCCGGGCTGGGCATACGTATTCTAGGTGAGGTAACTGCCGAAAAGGTACGCCTTTTGCAAGATGCCGATTACATCTTTATTGAAGGATTGCGCGAACACGGACTATACGACGAAGTTTGGCAGGCAGGGGCAATACTGCTCCCTGTTCAGTCGGTGGGCGTAATGGGTGATGAACGGACTTACGAAAACGCTGTAGCCCTGCGTGCTGTAACCTCCACAGATGGAATGACAGCCGATTGGTGTCATTTGCCGTACGATTTTCTGGCGGCCATCAGTAACAGGATTATTAATCGGGTAAAAGGAATTAACCGCGTTGTTTATGATATCAGCTCCAAACCACCGGCCACTATTGAATGGGAATAGTTTGCGGGCGATTTTGCTCGTGGCTGTTTTGTTGCTTTCTGCCGTCGCTTTCGGACAGGAAACAAGAAGGGTTGACGGCCAGCGCTATACGGTGCATGTGGTTGAAAAAGGCCATACTCTGTTCGCCATCAGCAGGCAATATTCGGTTTCGGTCGAAACCATCCTGCAACACAACCCCGAAGCGCGTGCAGGCTTGCTAATTGGCGACGAGATAGTCATTCCGGCAAGTGAAGTAGATCGGAAAGCAGCCCGCGATAACCCGCCCGAAATGGACGGAAAGTTTCTGAATCACAAAGTAGAGCGAAAAGAAACGCTTTTTTCCATCTCCCGAAAATACAACGTGGATGTAAACAGCATCCTTGAGCATAACCCGGAGGCAGATAAGGGGCTGCAGATTGGAGAAACGCTCAGGATATACGTGGGTGATGTGGAGGTAAAAGATGAGCAAATCATTCAGCCGGCCGAGCCCGATAGCCTCTTGCGTCATTTTGTAGAACCCGGCCAAACCTTGTACAGCATTGCAAGACAGTACGAAATAAGCGTTGAGGAAATTACCGCTGTAAACGATGGTTTACCCGAAGGACTTAAAGCAGGTATGATGCTGCGCATTCCATTGCCAAACCCGGAGTTTGTGATGAATGCACCTGCAAAAGCAGATACCTTGATTGTAACGGATGATTTTCCTGCTCTCACCGGTGCCCGCAGTAGTTACCGGGTGGCACTGATGCTTCCTTTTTCTGCTGATCTTCAGGATAGTATATTCAAAAATCTCGATCCTACTTCGCCGTTGGCTGTGAATGCACTTACCGATATTGCTGTAGAGATTTACCGGGGTTTCCGAATTGCTGCCGACTCTCTTGCAGCACAGGGAATGAATGTAGATTTGTATCTGTACGATGTGGGCGAAGCTCCTGTGGATATCCAACAGGCAATGAGTGATCCGCAGCTCGGACAAATGCATTTGATTGTGGGGCCGCTGCACCGAACAAGTTTTGAGAAAGTCGAAAAATTTGCAGCCTCCAGAGGCATCCATATCGTTTCACCGGTGGCCAATCAAATGCTTCGAACCAACTACCCAACAAGCTGTGTACTCCACGCCAGTTATCTCGATCAGATGAGGTTTCTGGGGCGTTATGTGGCAAGAATGCACTTGAACGACAATGTTGTAGTGGTGGATAGTGACAAGTTCAAAGACCATGACTATCTGCAGTATTTTCTACAATCTTACCAAGGCAACTTCAGAGGCGACACTATCCAGCCGGTTAAGCTGGATAAGTTCGGAATTGAAAGTGTGAAAAGTAAATTGGTATCGGGCAAGAAGAACATTATTGTGGTGCCATCTATGGATTTGGGTTTTGTGAGCGATTTGATGAACCGCCTGAGCAATATCAAGTCAGGAGATTATGATTTGGTTGTGATGGGGATGGAAAAATGGATGGATTACCACAACGTGGATATGCAGTACAAAAACAGATTCAACCTCACCATCCCGGCAACCACCTTTCTGAATTTTGACCGCGAGGATCATCACCAATTCACCGAACTTTATGCCCAAGCGTTTAACCGCCCGCCCGGCAATGGCGGATATGCCTTTATGGGTTTTGATGTAGGTTGGTACTTTCTTGGCGCCATGAAAAAGTACGGCCTTGATTTTCCTGACCATTTCGATACGAATACATACCGCGGCCTCTACATGGGCTTTCATATGGCCCGTCAATCCAATGGTTGTCGCAACAATCACATCTATTTGCTGCAGTACAATGATTACCAGGTGCAGCCCATTAATTGATGCCTACTACAAGAGAAATAGCTGAAACCTATCGCGCATTACAGGACGAGATATGCACCGGCCTGGAAGCACTGGATGGAAAGGGGAAATTTCATGAAGATAGCTGGGATCGACCGGGAGGCGGAGGGGGTAGAAGCAGGGTTCTTTCCCACGGCGATTTGATCGAAAAAGGCGGGGTGAACTTCTCGGAAGTGAAAGGAGAATTACCCGCTGAAATTGCCCTTGAATACGGTAGCGCTGAACGAGGTTTCTTTGCAACCGGAGTGTCCATAGTTTTGCACCCCCACAATCCATTTGTTCCCATCATTCACATGAATGTGCGCTATTTCGAAATGGCAGACGGATTAAGCTGGTTTGGTGGCGGAATAGATCTGACACCACACTATGTAGAGCCGGAGATGGCAGTGGCATTTCACCGCGGACTGAAGGAGATTTGCGATGCGTTTCACCCGTCATTCTACCCTGAACACAGTGCATGGGCTGATAAGTATTTTTACCTTGGTCATCGCAAAGAAACCAGGGGTATAGGTGGTGTTTTTTACGACAGGCTGAAGCCCGGCGAGCCACTCAGTGCAGACGAGCTCTTTGCCTATTCACTAAAGTTGGGAAGGTCTTTTGTTTCCCTGTACGCCAACGCGGCTAATCCGGGGCGCAACAAACCTTTTGAGGAGAAGCACAAACAGTGGCAAAAGCTGCGCAGAGGGCGTTACGTTGAGTTCAATCTTGTGTGGGACAAAGGAACCCGTTTCGGGTTGTTAACCGATGGCAGAACCGAATCCATTCTTATGAGCCTGCCCGAAGAAGCCATGTGGCTATACAATTTTGAGCCCGAAGTGGGTTCGCCCGAATCGGAAACCCTGCACTATCTTCGCAATCCTCAAAAGTGGATAACTCATTGATATGAAGTATAGTTTTGCGCTTGCACTCTCAGTCTTATCGTTGGCTCTGTTTGGCCAAATGCAGCCCTTTCAAAAAAAATGGGGCAATGCCGGTTTGAGTGAAAGCGGAAAAGATGTGGTGCAGCTCCCATCGGGAACCATTTTTTACTGTGGATTTGAGACCATTACTCCTGGCCATATCGCCATGCATCTATCCAGACATAGTGCTGATGGGACGCTGGAACAGACCTGGAATTTTGGTCTTTCCGGCTCAATGGTTCCTCTGAGGATGAAGTATGTGGACGGAAATCTGCTGCTGGTAGGATTAGTGCAAGTGCCTGCTGGCGATATCAATGGCTTCTTGATGCGCGTGGATACCTCAGGAAATCAGCTTAATTGGTTGAGTTATGGCCTGAGCAACCGCAACGAAGAGTTCAAAAGCTTCGATGTGGATGTTGACGGTAATATTGTGGTATGCGGTCATGTGAGTGCTGCCAATAACGTGGGTAATGACGCTGTTCTGTTAAAGTTTACGCCTCAATTCAACTTAATTTGGGAGTACACCGAAAGCTATCCCGAAAACGATGTTGCTCATGAAGTTGCTGTGATTGACGGTAATGAATACGTTTTAACCGGCGACAGGCAGGTGGACAACGGTCCATACAATCTCTATGTGGCCCGTTTTTCTGCAGGAGGAGCGAAACAGTGGGAGTACTTCGAGTTCAATGGTTACAACGGTGGCAGTACTGATTTGGTCGTTACTTCGTCCAACGATATTGTGGTGGTTGGCGAATCCGCAGGACCCACATGGGATGCTTTTGAACCCACCTTTGCGCGTTTTACCGGAAGTGGAGAACCCGTCGTGCAGGTTTATGTGCAAAGCTCACCATTCAGTGACGCCGCTTTTGCCGTGTGCGAAGTTAGCGAAGGTCTTTTTCTGCTCGGAGGATATGGAAGGAACCCCGAAAACGATTTTGCGAATGTAGATGCCATGGCCATACTTGTGAATGAGGATGGCCAGGAAATCAACAGGCGCTATTATCATTTTGACAACAACAATGACATGGCCTTTGCTGCCCGTAATGCCATCGGAACAGGATTTCTGCTTGCGGGTTTAACGGGTGACTTTGACCAGGGTTTTTTTCTGGCCTACGACTTCTTTGATGAATTGTTGAACCTCGGGCAAAATCGTGAAATTCCTTACGTCAGCGTTTATCCAAATCCAGTAACGCGGGGCACATTGCTTGCATCGGATACGCAATTTCAAAGCGTCCAGATTACAAATATTCAGGGCAGAGTGTATTGGGTGAATCATCCAAATGAATTGATATTCACATATGCTGGATGGTATCATCTCCGCTTTTTTAACGTACGCAATGAATTTGTTGGTGAATCGCGTGTAATTGTGCGCTGATTGACGAAACCACCACATGTTACTCTGCGTATCTTAGCACCCAACAAGCAAACAAGTATTTCATGGACTTAGATGTAATTACCGTGGGTGCACGTGTAAGCCACCCGGTTTTCGGAACAGGAATCGTAGTAGGTATGAATGTGAGCACCTTCAATGTGTTTTTTAAAGGCGAAGGCGACAAGGAAATATCACGTTCTTTTCAAGGCCTTAAACTGCTGGAACCTGCCGCCGATGCTCCTGACAATTCGCTCAGTCTCGACGATGTGCGAAAGGCACTTCGGCAGGTATTGAACGATACCAATGCGATAAGTTATCCTGTTGAAATGGCGCCCAGGTGGAAAGGCGGCAAGCTCATGATGGTGCCCGCAAACCCTGAACTGCAATCCAAAGAAGTTCCTATCGAAACTTTCTTCCATAAAATCGTCATGATGCGCGACAGGTTGCGGGTACTGGAGCAAAATATCAACTCACACGATAAACTGGACGACAACGATAAGGTTCATCTGCAACAATACATTACCCGTGCCTACGGCAGCATGACCACCTTTAACGTTCTTTTTGCAGACAAGAACGACTACTTTTCGGGCAAACTGTGATACCTTTGTAAGGCACGCTCTCAATTTGCTGAAAGACATCCGCACGGACGTAGAAGTTTGAAGAACTAAAAGTCTTCTATTTGGAAAGCTGTTCGGGCTCGTCAGGGCGGGCCTCAACGCGCAATAGCACGTTTTTTCTTCGGAAAACAAGAGGATTACCGATCCAGTCCGGCAGTTCCACTCATGTTTAATGGGTTTTTCCAAACTGTCGTCCGTGCGGTTTTTTAGCCCCCGTTTCTCCTGATTCTAATTGCCTACCTTTGCGCCATGCAAGCACCTCTTGTTATAGCTCCGGAGAACGCTGTTGCCACCCTGCCCGTAATGGAAACGTTTTATTCGGTGCAGGGCGAAGGTTTTCACAGTGGTAAACCGGCATTTTTTATTCGTCTAGGCGGATGCGATGTAGGTTGCACATGGTGCGACGTGAAAGAGAGTTGGGATCAATCAAAACACCCCGAACAGTACGTTAAAACGCTCCATGAGCAAGCTGCTCACAGCGGCGCACCCATTGCCGTGATTACAGGAGGAGAGCCCGCCATGTACGATTTGAATGAACTTACCCGTGGCCTGGCAGAACGCGGCATTCAAACGCACCTCGAAACATCAGGGGCGTACCCTTTGAGCGGACAGTGGCACTGGATTTGTTTCTCTCCCAAGAAATTTAAAAAGCCTTTGCCCGAAATGTATCAGCGTGCCAACGAACTTAAAGTGGTGGTGTACAACAAGCACGACCTGCAATGGGCCCTGGAACACGCTCAACTCGTAGGTCCCGAATGCAAATTATTCCTGCAGCCGGAGTGGAGCCGAAAAGAGAATGTGATGCCGCTAATAGCCGATTTTGTGCGGCTCAATACAGAATGGCGCATTTCTCTGCAAACGCACAAATACATGAACCTGCCCTAAATGCTCGCTCGCTCAATTCTTCTTATCGCCACTCTTGTTGGAGCCCAATTATCACTCTCAGCACAGACCTACACCAGCTCTGACAAAAAGGCTATCAAAGCTTTTGAGGAAGCCTCCAGGTTATTTGAAATGCGTGAATTTGAACAGGCGATTTTGCGCACAACAAGTGCAATTGAGCGCGACCCAAGTTTTGCTGAGGCCTGGCTTATACAGGCTGATGTTTTTATCGAGTTAGGACGGATCAGTGAGGCCATCGCATCGCTGGAACAGGCCGTGCAAGTAAACCCCGACTTCTTCCCCAACAAGTATTTCACCCTCGGTATGCTCTATATGGATCAGTCGCGCTATGATGCGGCGGCAGGCCAGTTCAGGAGGCTGTTGAAGTACCGTGAGGTGGCACCGCCCATTAAAGAGCGTGCACAACAACAACTCCGAAATTGTGAGTTTGCGGGAGAGGCCATCAAAAATCCGGTTCCTTTCGATCCCCAGAACCTTGGCGAAGGAGTCAATACTTGGATGGCAGAGTATTACCCTTCCATTACTGTGGATGGCCAGCAATTGCTTTTTACCCGCGAGGTGCGACAGTCGCCCGAACAGCGTCGCGGACAGGAAGATTTCTTTATGAGCAACTGGGATGGCGAAAAATGGGGCCCTGCCGCTCCCATGGCAGATATCAACACGCCCGGAAATGAGGGCGCTCCGGCCATCTCTCCCGACGGGCAAACCATGGTGTTTACCGCCTGCGATTTGTACGGAAGCTACGGCCCGGATCGGGTGGGATACGGAAGCTGCGACCTTTTTATCACCTACCGCGTGGGTAACGGCTGGGCCAAGGCAAAGAACATGGGCGACAGAATCAACACGCCCCACTGGGAATCGCAACCCAGCATCAGTGCCGACGGAAGAACGCTCTACTTTGTGCGTGGAAACCGAAACCCCGGCAAACGCAACTCCAACATCTTTATGTCGCAACTCGACGAAAAGGGAAACTGGGGCATACCGGAAAAACTCAGCTCAACCATCAATACCGATGGAAACGAGGAATCTGTGTTGATTCACCCCGACGGAAAAACGCTTTACTTCTCGTCAGACGGGCATCCGGGAATGGGAGGTCTTGATATTTTCGTGAGTCGGCGAATAGGCCATAACGAATGGACCACACCGCAAAACCTGGGCTATCCCATCAACACTCCGGCAGATGAAAACAGTCTTCTGGTTTCGCCTTCAGGTGAGGTGGCCTTTTTCTCCAGCGACAGAGCCGGAGGTTTTGGAGACCTGGATCTTTATTCTTTTACATTACCCCCAGATGTGCGCCCCGACCCGGTGAGTTATGTTCGCGGAACTGTGTTTGATGAAGAAACCCGCCGACCTCTTTTTGCACAATTTGAATTGATAGATATAGAGACAGAAGAAGTGGTGGTGCAGTCTTATTCAAACAGCGATGACGGACGGTTTCTGGTAGCCTTGCCACTTAACCGACGCTATGCCCTCAATGCTTCCAAAAAGGGATATCTCTTTTATTCCGATCACTTTGATTTGCTTGACGCCTCAAATTACACGGACGGCAAAAGTTTGGATGTCCCTTTGAGCAAGGTTCGTGAGGGTGTTACCATGGTGCTCAACAATGTGTTTTTTGATACCGATCGCTTTGACCTGAAGCCTGAATCGAAAGTTGAACTCGAAAAGCTCATCGCTTTTCTCGAACTGAATGCAGGTCTCAATGCCGAAATCAGCGGCCACACAGATAATCAGGGAAGCGCCCAGCACAACAAGACCTTGTCGGAGAACAGGGCCAAGGCTGTACGCGAGTACCTGATTGCCGGCGGAATTGATGCCGCCAGACTTCGCTACAAAGGCTACGGACAAGACAAGCCCATTGCCGACAACAACACCGAAAAGGGTAGGGCACTGAATCGCAGAACTGAGCTCACTGTCATCGAAAAACCATGACGGATTTCGTGCGCTGTGTACTTTTAATTGTCGCACTGATGTTTGCTTCAACGGGCCTCATTGCACAATCCGAAGACAAGGAGGTGCTCTTCAGGTTAACCCGTAATGTGGATCAAAATGAAATCCTCTATCACCTGAATATAGACCGCTCGGGGTTTTTAGATCGCCGCGCACCTATCGAGGCATATTGGATTCGGAATGACCAACCCGGTGCATCTGAGGGTCGAAGACTCACAGGCATGGAGCGCCGATACGCATACGGGCTCCGATTTCACGAAATCCACGATCAAAGCGCTCGTTTTTCTTTTGTGAGTTACCAACGCGATTTGTTTCTGGTGAAAAGAGGTCGCGATTTTGTGGTTGAGATTGAAATAGATGGCCGAAGGTTGCAGCTTAACTCTTTGCACCTGAATCTCACTTCGAGCCGCTTTTGGTTCCACCGTGTAGAGAGCATCGAGCTACACGCCCGCGACCCCAAAACGGGTGTCACAATGGTTGAAATTATTGATAATCCCTGACCGTTCACGTTCCGTAAATTTAAGCTGAACAAGTTCTTGCAACTTATATGCAGAAACGTCTGAACCGTTTTGTGAATGAACCAAAATCGTTCACTAACATTGCGGCTATGATTAGGTTTGCTGGTAGCGTTCTGAGCGCGCTACTCATTTTGTCGGGGGGAGGCGTCAAGGCCCAGGAGATACCTGAACTGGTTGAAGCCAGGGCATCGCTGGACAGTCTTATGGAGCTTGTGCGTGGCGCCGAGGAGCGTGTGGGCGCGCTTAAGGGAAATCAACTTCACAATGACCTAAAAAGACTCGGCTATCCGGAAAGCCCATTCAGCGGGCAGTTGCTGGATTACTCTGCGATGATGATTGAGTATGTAGCCGAACATAAACAGGCCGCATGGGTGTACTACCAGATTTTACCCGACATTCGTGAAAGCAAGTCGGGTAGAACCAATGATTTCCGGGAAGACTCCAGGGTTGAAGGTGGTACAGCCGTTCAGGAGGACTACTTCTTAACCTTTGAAAACATCGAAACAGGAAGGCGCAAATATGAAGGTTTTGGTTATGACCGTGGCCACCTCGCAGCCAGTGCTGATTTTCGCTGGAGCGCCGATGTGCTATCGGAGAGTTACTTCTACACCAACATTACACCACAACTTCCGGGGTTTAACCGCGAAGGATGGGCAGAACTCGAAGGGGTTTTGCGCACGCATGTGATGCGCACGGGGCATCCCATTTGGGTGGCTACTGCAGGAGTATTACATGATGACTTGCCCGTTATTGAGCGCTCTGTGAATCAGGTGAGTATTCCGGAGTTATACTACAAGGTGGTGTACGACGAAGAGGCTGGCGAGGGGATAGGTTTCCTGGTTCCACATGAAGAGCATTTGCGCGCACCTCACGTGTATGCGGTGAGTATTGATTCTGTGGAAGCTGTTACCGGCATCAATTTTTTTCCCAACCTGCCCGACGCCGAACGGATAGAATCTCAATTCAATCTCCAGCACTGGTTTCCTGACCTTGCAGGCAACACGAAAAGACTCGATCCAACCGCCCTGCCCAGAAACACCTTTAATACCCGGCAGGCGGCTTATCAAATGAACAGCAACAAGGCGGTCAGGGTGTGCGGCCATGTTGTGGAAGTGAGTAAATCAAAAAGCAACAACGTTTTTATTGTGCTCGATCAAATCTATCCCGAGAAGATTTTTCAGGTGATGATAGGCAAAGACAACCTTGTGAACTTCGATTACGCACCGCACAAAATGTACAGCGAAGGTTGTGTGTGTGTAAAAGGCAAAGTTCAGGCTCTGGGTAGCACCCCCACCATGTTCATTGAAAACCAGAAGGCTTTTGGCGAGTGTCCCGCACAACCTTAGGCTACAGGCGGGAACCTAGCTTTTTTTGCGTCGCCTCTCGATATCTGAAATGATGTCGAAAACCTGTTCAATTCCCACCTGCTTGGCTACAATTTTCTTTTCCTCGTCTAGCAGGAAAATCTTTGGCGTGGTAAACACATCATATTGCGTGCGGTAGTTAAGGCTTTTGTAATCTGTTTTTCCGTCCAGAATGAGTTGCGTAGCGAATTTGCTGTTTCCGTAAACCTCTTGAGGAGCAGCCACATTGAAGATTCCCTCCTCATTCAGCCCTTTCTCCCGAATAAACTTCAACCAGCCTTCGTCAGAATCTCCGCTTACGGCAAAAATCTGTACTCCTTTGTTTTTGTGCTCCTTAAACTTCTCAACTAAAGTGGGTGTTTTCTTTTTGCAGTGTCCGCAATCGGGGTCGTAGAAATACAGAATGGTGTATCGTTGCGGTGTTTCGTGCATGTTGATCCACGCTTCCTGAGAGGTGTCGGCAAGTGTCAGAGGAGGGGCTATGTTTCCGATCATGGTTGGCTTGATTCGGTCTACACGCTCATTGATTTTGGCCATCATGGTTGAATCCGCCCAATAGGCTTTTCCCGTCTGATAGTAGTTTTCGGCCATGTGCAGAAACACAGCGTCCATTCCCATGATTTGCGAGGTCTCGAAATTGTAGGTGATAAACTGGAGCACGTACTTGAACAGCTCGGGGGTATCCTTCACCTCACCCAGCAGCCAATCACCGTACTTGTTGATGGTATCTGGAATCTGAATGATGGATTTGTTGAAGAATTCATCCAGTTTTCGCTGAAACTCCGGAAGCCGGGTCATGGCCGGGTCGTTTAAGTCAGCGTGATCAAAGAAATGATTCACATAGTAGCGGTATTGAAACAGCGAGTCAATTTTGCCGTCTTCACGAACCGGCGGGTCAGGAACCTTTACCGGAATGGAAAGCATAAGCGACTTGGCAGCAATCAGTTCAGGGTTCTCTTTCACAGCGTTGCGCTGATACTCCATCACCTCCTCATTGATTTGCACCATGCGTCCAGTAATTTCTGACGATTTGTCGGGGTCGCTGGCATACTGGGCCAGAGATTGATTGAGCTTTTCGTTTTCAAGCTTTCGTTCAATGATAAAATGGATGTAATCGTACAGAAACTGGTTGTTCGGTGAGTTCTTCACCTTCATGTGTTTTACAAAGTCCGATGTATCCGTTTCCATTTCAAAGCGCTGCTCCTGAATAAACAGCTCAAAGTACCTCGGGCCCGGAGTGACCACAGCGTACTTTCCGGTAGGTAGCTCTTCCTTTCCTGTAAAGACAAACTCTCCGCGTTTATTGGCCAGAGCGGTGTCGGCATAGTAGAGTTTTTCACCGATGTAGTTGGCCAGAAAAACCGTGGTGTCGCTCACACCTTTCACCTTGAACTTTAGTTCGTAACCTTTGTTTTTCTGGGCCTGCAGACTCCATGCGGTCAGGAGCATTGCCAGTACGAGCCAGCTTCGTTTCATACGTTTTGAAATGCTTTGGTTTGTTTGCAAAATTAGCAATCGCATGGACTGCTTGCTTCCCCGGGAAGCTGAAAGGCACAACACAAATAAAGTGCCATGCCACATCAACAGCACCTGGCGAAAAAGTTCATTGCGGATTGGCTCAGGTTGTTTCCATGTGCAGCAACTCGCTGGTAAATGCAAAGCGGATATCAGGATTGTCTTGCTGCTCAACCCGCAAAATCCATGGAGAAGACGCCAGAAATACGGGCTTTCCGTCTTTGTCTTCAACGATATAGCTGGCCTTAATACGGCAGAACTCCCTGAGCTTGTCATCGTCGTCAGAACTTACCCAGCAAGCCTTGTGATAGGAGAGAGGTGTGAAACTACACTTCGCTCCGTACTCGTGCTCCAACCGGTATTGAATCACGTCAAACTGAAGCTCACCTACAGTGCCCACAATTTTCTTATTGCCCATGGGGTGGATAAACAACTGGGCAACGCCTTCATCCGTAAGCTGGCGAATGCCTTTTTCCAATTGCTTGGTTCGCATGGGGTCATCGTTGTTCAGTTCGCGGAAAATTTCAGGCGAGAAGCTCGGAATGCCCTCAAAATAAAAGGTCTCACCTTCTGTTAATGTATCGCCGATTTTAAAATTTCCGGTGTCGTAAAGCCCCACCACATCGCCGGGGTAGGCCTCATCAATCACGCTCTTTGCCTGAGCCATAAATGCACTTGGATTACTGAACTTCAGGTTTTTGCCATGGCGAACATGGTGGTAAAAAGTATTGCGCTTAAACTCGCCTGAACATACCCGTAAAAAGGCAATTCTGTCGCGGTGCTTGGGATCGAGGTTTGCGTGGATTTTAAACACAAATCCCGAAAACTTCTTTTGGTCGGGTTCAACCATGCTGGCTGTTGTTTTTCGGGGGCGTGGTGCCGGAGCAATACGCACAAAGGTATCGAGCAATTCCTGCACGCCGAAGTTGTTCAACGCGCTGCCAAAAAACACAGGAGCCACATGGCCTTGCTGATACTCTTCTTCATCAAAAGCTCCGTACACTCCTTCAATCAGTTCTACATCATCGCGGAGCTTTTGGGCAGCCGATACACCTACTGCTTCTTGGAGGAGCGGGTCTTGAAGGTTTTCAAGCTCCAGCGAGTCGGCTTCAATTTTGGTTTTGTTTGGGTTGAAGAGTTTGAGCGAGTGGTCAAACACATTGAAAACTCCTTTAAAGCTGTCGCCAATACCAATAGGCCAACTCAAGGGTCGGGTGTGTATATTGAGTTTGTTCTCAAGTTCATCCAGCAAATCAAACGGGTCTTTTCCCTCGCGGTCCATCTTGTTCACGAAAATGATAACCGGGGTGTTTCGCATTCGGCACACCTGCATCAGGCGCTCGGTTTGTTCCTCTACACCCTTTACACAGTCTATCACCAGAATAACACTATCCACAGCGGTGAGTGTGCGAAAAGTGTCCTCCGCAAAGTCTTTGTGGCCGGGAGTATCCAGGATGTTAATCAGCTTTCCGGCGTATTCAAAGCCCATCACCGAAGTGGCCACTGAAATGCCACGCTGGCGTTCAATCTCCATAAAGTCGGAGGTGGCTGTTTTTCGGATCTTGTTGCTTTTTACCGCTCCAGCCGTTTGAATGGCTCCACCAAAGAGCAGGAATTTCTCTGTGAGCGTGGTTTTTCCGGCGTCGGGGTGGCTGATAATGGCAAAGGTTTTTCTCTTGTTGATTTCGTCCTGTAGCGACATGCACGCAAATTTTCGGCAAAGGTACCAAAAAGCCAGGCGGTGACTTCGGTTGATTACGGGTTTGCAAGGCCTTCCAATCGAAGACTGAAAATGACAACCCAAAGCCGCCGCGTTTTCCTTACTTTCGTTTCCGAACCTCAAAAACCATCTTTCTCATGAAAAAACCTTACCTCTTTTTTATCCTTGCTGCCTGGACTATGGGTGCTCCATTGGATGCGGGTGCGCAGAATGACCTGACACTTGAACTCGTTTTTGATCGTTATCGTTCTGAAACATCCTGGGAATTGACTGATTCGGGGGGCAATGTGGTGGACGAAGGAGGGGACTACGGCCCTGATTTTGCCTCTAATGGAGCTTATCCTCATCCGCCGATTGCCATTGCCAACCTGCCTGATGGTGAATACACCTTTACCATTTTCGACTCATGGGGCGACGGAATGTGTTGCCAGTACGGAAATGGAAGCTATACGCTTATTCAGGATTCTGACGATGCAATCATCGTAACAGGCGGTGCTTTCGGCTCGTCAGAGTCTACTACTTTTATCCTTCCGTACACACCGCCCGCATCAGGTTGTACCGATCCTGAAGCTGTGAATTTCGACCCTGAGGCCGTGGCTGACGATGGATCCTGTGAGTACCTCACGTCACCCATTTCCATCAATCTTGTGCCTTTTGCAACAGGATTCAGTAATCCACTGGCCATGAAACACGCCGGCGACGAACGCATGTTTGTGTGTGAGCAGAATACGGCACAGGTTCGCATCTTGGATGCAAATGGTGATATTATCGGAACCTTTATCAACATCAGCAGCATTGTAAACAGCAGTGGGAGTGAGCGTGGGTTGCTGGGAATAGCGTTTCACCCGAACTATGCAGAAAACGGGTATTTCTACTTAAACTACACCAATCTGCAAGGACACTCAGAAGTTCGACGGTACACGGTTTCGGCCAGCGATCCCAATGTGGCAGACCCCAATTCTGGCCACCTGATTATTCGTGTGAATCAGCCTTTCAGTAACCACAATGCCGGCGACATGGAGTTTGGCCCTGATGGGTATCTTTATCTCCCTATGGGCGATGGTGGGAGCGGAGGAGACCCTCAAAATCACTCTCAAAACCCTCAGTCATTGCTGGGTAAAATGCTCCGTCTGGATGTAGATGGAGATGACTTTCCGTCTGATCCGTTGAAAAATTACGCCATTCCACCGGATAACCCTTTTGTGAACGATGCTTCGGTATTGGATGAAATCTGGGCGCTGGGTTTGAGAAACTCCTGGCAAATTTCTTTTGACCGTGAGACGCATGATCTGTGGATTTCCGATGTAGGTCAAAACCTTTATGAGGAGGTAAATTTGCAGCCCGCATCAAGCCCGGGAGGAGAGAATTACGGGTGGCGTTGTTACGAGGGATTTAACCCATACAACCTCAGCGGATGCCAGTCTGCGGAAAACTACGATTTCCCCGTATTTGAGTTTGCACAAAACCAATACAACTGGTGCTCAGTAACAGGGGGCTATGTGTACCGTGGTAGTGATTATCCGCTTCTTTACGGACGATACCTGGTAACCGATTACTGCGGACCTACTTTTTACACCATTCGTCAAAACGCTTTGGGCAATTGGGTGGCTGAGTTGGTAAACAGCCAGTTCACAGGTTTCAGTGGTTTTGTTGCTTTTGGTGAAGACATCAATGGCGAGTTGTATGCCGTGCGTTTGACCAACGGAACCATTTATCGTATTGAAGAGCCATGCTCTGAGTTTATTCCGGTTATTGCCGAAGAGGGCAATGTACTTACTTCTTCTTCCGGTGAGAGTTATCAATGGTTGCTCAACGGGCAATTAATTGAAGGTGCCACCAATCAGGTATATGAGGCAGATGAACCCGGTTCGTACAGCGTTGTGGTTGATGCCGGTAACGGATGTGTGCTTGAGTCAGAACAGGTATGGGTTGTGGTATCCTCCGTGGCTGAATGGACTTCGGTTTTTGAAGAAATCCGACTTTTTCCCAACCCTTCAAGAGGCGTATTTACCCTGGATGTAAGCGTGTCTGAGCCGGGTATGGTCAATGTGGATATCCTTGACGGTACGGGCAGGGTAGTGAAGCAACATCCTGTTGGACGGGTAGTGAATCGCGTACAGGAAGCACTTGATTTAAGCGGTCTTGGACACGGGGTGTATTACGCTCGTATTCAGTTTAACGATCAAACGGAAACCCGCCGTTTGGTAATTATCCGATAACGCCTGTTGTTCAAAATCCAAACCGCCGACATCACACGAGGTCGGCGGTTTTTTTTACCACTGCCCGAAGTGGTATTTTTGTGAACACATCAAGCTACTTCTCCATGCCAGCCAATAAATACGCCTTGCTTCGCTACCGGATTATTGACAGTTGCCTTACCAACCGCTACAAACCCTTTCCGTCCAAAGAAGAGCTGAGACAGGCCTGTGAAGACCACCTGTATGGAAGCCATGGCGAGATGATTTCCACGTCCACCATTGAGAAAGACATTTGGGCCATGCGCAACGAAACCGAACTCGGATTCTTTGCACCAATAGCCTACCATCCAAAGAAGAATGGGTATTATTATACCGACGAGGGCTATACCATCCGCGATATTGCCCTTCGTGATGAGGAGGTAAACTCCATCCATTTTGCTGCGCGGATTCTCTATCAGTTTAAAGATATTGAGCCATTCAGCCAGTTCGAAAAAGCCATCGAGAAAATCATGAGCAAGGTACATGTGGCAGCTCCCGACGGCAGAGGAGAAGATGTGAGCATGATTCAATTTGAGTCTGTTGCAGGTGATGCGGGAACGGGCTACCTCGGAACCCTGCTTGATGCTATACGGGGTAAAATGGTGGTTGACATCCGATACCAGAAGTTTACAGCCGACAAAGCCCGCAGCTATACGCTGTACCCCTTATTGCTCAAAGAGTACCGAAATCGCTGGTACCTCATTGCCTTTCACCCTAAAGCTCATAAGATACAGAGCTTCGGGCTG
The DNA here is from genome assembly GCA_007695365.1 of Cryomorphaceae bacterium. NCBI lineage: Bacteria > Pseudomonadati > Bacteroidota > Flavobacteriia > Flavobacteriales > Cryomorphaceae > Cryomorphaceae bacterium. Next base: position 85,780 of record REDV01000070.1, read on the forward strand.
GAGCGCGTTCGGCAACTTCAAGTGCTCAGCCAAGGCTTTGAGCCACCTCCCGACTTTGACCCTGAAGATTACTTCTCGCGAAGCTTTGGCATTACCGTTTTTGAAGGTAAACCCGAGCGTATCCGGTTTGAAGTAACCGAGGTCACCGCGCACTACCTCGAAACACAGCCCTTACACCCAAGCCAAAAGCGCCTTTCACAAAAAAATGGCTGGACCCAATACGAAATAGAGGTGCTGCCCGGCGAGGAGCTTATTATGTATTTTCTAAGCCTGGGTCCCAACGTGCGTGTAATCAGTCCTGCTAACATCCAAAACATGGTAGTGGAAAGGCTGAAAAAAGCGGCAGACTTGTACTGAAGCAAATCGCATTCCGGGGCTCAAACTTTCAGTTAAGCGCTTTTTTCAAGAGAAGTGTTTGCTGAGTTTTCAACATTTTTGGCAATGTGCAGCAATTATTGTCAAAAACCCAAAATCAGGCACGTGAGTTGATGCCCAACCAATACCTTTGTTGTGTCTCAAACCAAAAAAATGTCTGGTATTAAGAAGTGGTTGCTGTGGTTATTGGCGGGCATACTTTTGCTTGCGGTGCTGTTGTTCAGTACGGCTTTGGTTATTCTCTACCATCACGAAGACCGTATCGCCTCCCATTTTGTTGATCAACTAAACGAGGGGCAACAGGGAGTGCTCAAGTTTGAGAGCCTTGAATTGGCTCCCTTCAGGGCTTTTCCATACATCAGTATCGATATCAAAGGCCTTCGTTTTTATTCTGACCGAGATCCTGATGAGGCCAAACCACTCTACGCCTTCGAAGATGTCTACGTGGGCTTTGATATTTTGCGCTTGCTGAAAGGCGATTTCACCGTTGCGCAAATCTGGTTAAAGGATGGCTTTGTTTTATTTGAGAAGCTGGAAGATGGTACCTACAAATTATTGAAAGCCAAATCCGGCAATGACGAAGAATCGGATAACGACGAAAGCACCTTTGAACTTGACCTTGAGCGCATCGTGTTGGATAACGTCAGTTTTCGAAATGTGAACTACGGTCCGGAAGGGAATGATATGCTCATGGACATCCTGCATGCAGAGGCGTTTTTCAGAACGTCCGACAAGGGAATCAGCATGGGGCTTGAAAGCGATATTTTCCTGAATCATTACATGTCCGGATATGCCACTTGGTTCAGGGAATTGCCCTTTTCACTTCAGGCCAACATGACCATCAAGGACGGTGTAATTACAATTCTCCCTAGCAAACTGGTGGTGGCCACCGGTAACCTGAACCTAAGCGGAACCCTCATTCCCGAGCAGGACCTGTTCATTGACCTCAAACTCGAAGGGAAGAAGAAGAGCTTCGATACATTCATTGCCTTTATGCCACCTGAATCCATTGAGAAGTTGCTCGAGTTTAAGAACGAGGGAGACATATACTTCAATGGCTCTGTGGTCGGGGCCCTGGACGTGAGCAACCCCGTGATTGATCTGGAAATAGGATGTAGTAATACCGTTTTCTATCACGAAAAGCACGACAAGGCCCTGCGCGATGTTGCTTTCAGAGGTCGCTTCAGGACCGGAGATGACGGCGGGCTGGAAACAGCATTTGCCGAGGTAGAAAACCTATACGGCCAGCCCGAAAGTGGTTTAATACGTGGTTCGTTTCGTGTGGACAACCTCATTAACCCAAGGTATCAACTGGATTTTCACGCTGATTTCGATTTGGAAGATCTGAAAACCTTCTATGATGTAGATGAAATCGAATACGGAACAGGTCGTGTTACCATCGATGTGACAATCGATGAATACGTGGGTGTGGACAGCGCGCTTCATTTCAATACCATGACCACCAATGGGGTGCTCAGCAGTATCTCATTTCGCGATGTGGAGGTGAAACTAGCATCCATGGATGCGCCCCTTAGGGACTTCAATGGTCGCATTGTGTTGGATGGCGATCATATACGCTCAGAAGGCTTGAGGATCAAAAAACGAAGCAGCGACTTTTCCCTTGATTTCATGCTCACCAATGTGGCGGCCTTGTTACATGGGAACGACGCACCCGTGGATTTAACCATACACGGCGAAAGCAAGCAAATTCTTATGGCTGAATTGTTGGATGTTATGAAGGAAACTCCCGATCAGCCTTGGGCCCGCGATACCCTTAATAATCTGCAATTTGACCTGGATATTCACACCAAAGTAAACGCGCTGCAAACCGCACAATGGGTCCCTGAAATGCGGCTTAATTTCCGCCATCTGGAATTTGAGTCGGCCAAATATCCATTTCCTGTTGGTGATATATGTGGCAGAATTTCAATGGGCGACGACCACCTGAATGTGGAGAAATTTGGGATAACAATAGGTAGAAACAAGCTTCATACCGACATCTCTGTGTCAGGACTTGCTGCATTTTTCGACAGCACTTCAACCTCGCCTCTTAAGCACAGTATTGTGCTTTCCAGTAAATACTTCAATGCCAAAGAACTACTGGTTTACGATGGAAATGCCATGATTCATGACAGCATAGAGGAGGAGGTAATACGCGACCTGGTTTTCAGGGGTTCAGGAAACATTTTTCCGCACAGCAACAACGGCCGCGGTTTTCTGAGTAGCACGCATATTGACCATTTTACGGTGCGCATCAACGATTTGCCGGCAGTGCGCGATGTGGACGGTTTTATTGAGACCGATACCACCGGCACCATCGCTGTAAGAGATTTGCAGTTGGCCATGGGCAAGAGCGATGTTCGTGCCGACGTGTATTTACGCAATTTCCTGGATCCTAATCAAAAACACAATCACATTGAAGGCAAGGTGAGAAGCAAGCTGCTCGACCTGGACGACATGATGGGGTGGGTGCCTGAAGACACCGTAGGCACGCCCCATGAAGAGGCCTTCAACATTTTCGCGCTAAGTTTTCCGGAAATGTATCTGGAAACAGATATCCTTGAAGTTCGTCACCACCGCTCTGTACTGAACAATCTCCACGGCGAGGTGCGCGTTAACACCAACCATATTGTTCAGATGGATACCCTCTTTTTTGAGGCGGCCGGCGGCAGCGTGCGCATGAACGGTAGGTTCAACGGCTCAAACCCCGACAGCATTTACTTCCGTGCGGTACTGGCGGTCGATAACATTGACCTCGACCAGGTAATGTACAAAATGGACAACTTCGGAAATGACTTTGTAGTGAACGAGAATCTGCAGGGAAGAATGACAGGAAGAATGCAGGTAAGGGCCCTTATGCACCCAGATATGGTTCCTGATTTAAAACAGACCCACGTGGTTGCAGATGTAACAATCAGTGATGGACGGCTTAGAAACTTTGGTCCCATGCAGGCGCTTGCCGATTTCATGGGCGATAAAGACCTTGAAAATGTGAGATTTGGAGAATTGAATAATACATTCACCTTTAACAATGGTGCGCTGACCATCCCCGAAATGAAAATTACCAGCACCCTGGGTTATCTTTACCTCAGCGGTAATCAAACCATGGATATGGATATGAATTACGCCTTGCGCTTACCTCTGGGTATGGTAAAACGGGCAAGTTGGAGCATGGTAAAAGGTAAATTACAAAGAGGCTCCAAACGAAAAGAAGATCTGGACGACCTGGAGCGGGCCGAAGAAGAAATCATTTCATCGCAAAAAGGCCTCATCAAGGGCTATCTCAACGTGCTGATTACGGGTACGCCGGATAATTACTCAATAGGATTGGGCCGCCCAAAAGAACGAAAGGGAGGAGCCTGACAGAGCCGGAGCCTAAGTCGTGTATTGTGCCTACCTTTGCGGCCGGAAAGATGAACTTCGGTCGGATTTCCCAAACCTGCACACAACATGTCAAAAAAAATGAAACCGGAGAGTTTGATGATGTCCTACGGCTACAAGCCAGAACTCTCAGAGGGCGCAATCAAACCGCCCATTTTTCAAACCTCAACCTTTGTTTTTAAAACCGCCGAAGAGGGCAAGGCCTTTTTTGAAGTTGCCTACGGACTTCGCGAGCAAGACACCGATGAAGAGTTGGGTCTCATCTACAGCCGCCTCAATAACCCCAATCTGGAAATTCTGGAAGATCGCCTCACCCTGTGGGATGAAGCCGAAGATTGTGCTGTTTTTGAGAGCGGGATGTCTGCCATCTCTACCGTGCTGCTTGAGTTCTTAAAGCCCGGTGATGTGCTGCTCACCAGTGCACCACTCTATGGTGGTAGCGATCATTTCGTGAAGAAAATTCTCCCGCTTTTCGGAATTGAAGTTTTGTCGTTTACCAATGAAAATACCGCTGAGGCCATCATAGACCTCGTGGAAAAAAGCGGCAAAGCCGATAAGCTGGCATTTGTGTTTATTGAAACACCTGCCAACCCTACCAATCACCTCATTGATATTGAAGCCTGCAGTAAAATGGCCAGGCATTTTTCAACGAACGAAAAACAGGTTTACCTGGCTGTTGACAACACCTATTTGGGGCCCATTTGGCAGCATCCGCTGAAGCATGGAGCTGACCTGGTGCTCTATTCCGCAACCAAATACATTGGCGGACACAGTGATGTAATAGCCGGAGCTTGTTTAGGTTCCGGGGCGCTGATGAAGCGCGTTCGCGGTTTGAGAACTTTTCTTGGAAGTATGGCGGGCCCCTGGACGGGTTGGTTGTTGTTACGGTCGCTGGAAACGCTGAAGGCCCGCATGGACATTCAGGCAGCCAATGCCCGCAAGGTGGCTGAATTTCTTAACGACCATCCCAAAGTTGAAAAGGTGTACTATCTGGGTAATTATTCCGAAAGCAATCAACCTGAACAATATCACATTCGCGAAAAGCAATGTGTGGGCTACGGTGCCATGATTTCATTTGATGTGAAAGGTAATGAGGCTGGGGCTTTTCGTTTTCTCAACTCGTTGAAGTTGATGAAACTTGCGGTGAGCCTGGGCAGTACCGAAAGTCTGGCAGAGCATCCCGCCAGCATGACGCACGCAGATGTAGATCCCGAAACCCGACGCCAGTTGCACATCTCTGAGAAACTCGTGCGCCTTTCCATTGGGGTTGAGTGCGCTGATGATCTTATTCAAGACATCAATCAGGCACTGGAGAAAGTGTAATAAATATTGCCCTCGTTTTAAACCTTCGCCACACTGGTTAGTTTAATGACCCGATACCGAGGCCAAACAAAAAAAACTGCTAATCACTTTGTTTCCTAATCGATTATTGATTGCGGGGTTATCACTAACCCTGTTCTTCTTTTTTGCCCTAACAAATTTATCCGCCCAAAAAAGCGGTGTGAGCGGGCGCGTTTTTGATGCTGATAAAAACGAAGCCGTTGCCTTTGCTAACGTTGCTGCATATTCTCTTCCTGACAGCGCCCTTGCCGGAGGAAGTACCTCAGGGCTTGACGGCGCTTTTCACATTCCCCTTTCTGCCGGGCAGTATTTTTTGCGCGTTCAGTTTGTCTCTTTTAACCCTTGGACTTCAGAAAACTTCTCATTGACCGAGAGCAAGCGAAATCACTATTTTGAGAAAATCAATCTCAATCCGGCCTCCATATCCCTCGATGAGTTTGTAATAACCGAAGAAATAGATCAGGTGGAAATCTCAGCCGATAAGCGGGTGTTCAACGTGGGTAAAGACGCCACGGTTACAGGAGGTACAGCCACCGATGTCCTGCAAAACCTCCCCTCGGTAGTGGTTGATAATGAGGGAAATATTTCACTTCGTGGAAGTTCTGATGTTCGTATCTTCATCAACGGACGTGAAACCGGAATGACAGGGTTTGCCGTACTTGAACAACTTCCGGCAGATGCCATCGAAAAGGTGGAGCTGATTACCAATCCGTCGGCGCGATACGATGCTGAAGGATCGGCCGGTATCATCAACAT